>JAISFI010000404.1 GCA_031263685.1 Dysgonamonadaceae bacterium
TGTCTTATTCCAAAATAGGTTGACAGATAAAAAAGACAACTTGATATGGAATTAAGAAATATTGGATTACCTCGTAAGGTAAAAGAGCGCATGATCCTCGAGTATCTGGGTGGCGTAAAAACTGCCCGGATGCTGAGTGAAGAATCCGGCATGAGCCTGAATGCCATAAGTAAGATGGTTAGCCGTTATAAAGACCGGTTTTTACCTACCTTTGAGCAGCAACCAATTATCACACCGGCGATGAAAGAAAAATCGAAAACAGTCAGCGAAAATAATTTGATGCGTGAAGTTTCGGAGTTGCGCCGTCAACTGAATGAAGCTCGGTTAAAGATTGAGGGCTATGAGATTATGGGCGATATTTTGGAAGAACAGTACGGGATTGATTTGTTAAAAAAATCCGTAGCCAAGCAGTCACCTTCCTCCGGGAGCGACACGCAGAAGTAGGCTTGCAGACTCTCTGCGGACTGTTTGGCTATACAAGGCAAGCGTATTATAAACAAGTGAAATCGCATGTAAAACATGGACTCGAAGAAGACATTGTGCTTGATATGGTTAAAAGCTATCGTAAAGAAATGCCTCGCATTGGTGGCTCCAAGTTGCACCATCTGATTAATCAATTCGGTTATAAAATCGGACGGAAGGCACTGTATGATCTACTGAGAAATAACAAGCTATTGGTTCGCCGGCGTAAAAAATATGCCGTTACTACCGATTCAAAGCACTGGATGCGTAAATGGTCAAATCTGATACGAGGTTTTGATTTTCATCGCCCCAATATGTTGTGGGTTAGTGATATTACATACATAAACCTGAATGACGGATTTGCCTACCTGTCGCTGATAACCGACGCTTATTCCCGTAAAATCATGGGTTACAAGCTCAGTCCTACTCTTGAAAGCGAGGGTAGTATAAGCGCGTTAAAGATGGCTATCGGGAATACACCCGAAAGTCATCGGATAGGGTACATCACTCGGACAGGGAATCCCAGTATTGTTGTAAAGAATATGTGAAGATTTTGAAGAACAATAATATCCATATAAGCATGACTGAAAACGGAGACCCTTATGAAAATGCGTTAGCTGAACGGGTGAATGGCATCCTAAAATCGGAATGGCTGGACCATGAACATTATGATAATTTTGAACAGGCAAACGATCGTATTTGCCAGATAATAAGAACGTATAACACACTTAGACCTCATTTGAGCTGTGACATGTTAACTCCGGAACAGGCACATGCAAATGTGGGAAAACTTAAAAAGAGATGGAAACAAAAAAATGTAACTCAGAAAAAGCTACCTTTGCTGAAACCTGTGTAAACCTATCTTGGATTTACTACTTTTCTTGTAGACAGATAAAATATTATTAACCAATATCTGTCAACCTGTTTTGGAATAATACAAGTAACTTTGCAACATTAAAATTAGGTATATGAAAAGTACATTCAGCATCCTTTTTTACCTGAAAAAGGAATGGTCAAAAGGCCAACGGGAACATGCCGATTATGGGACGGATTACCGTCAATGGTGAAGCGGTTCAATTCGGTGCAAAAGTCGAAATCAAACCCGATTACTGGAATGTCAAGGCAGGGAAAGCCATTGGCAAGGCAAGTGAAGTGCAGGAAGTAAATGCTATCCTCGAAAGCATTAAAACCACGATGACCAAAATTTATCGCGACCTGCAAGAACGTGAAAAGAACGTTACCCCCGAAAGAATCAAAAACATTTTCTTTGGAATTGAGGTCAAACATCAAATGCTGTTGGAACTATTCAAGCGGCATAACGAAGATGTCTGCAAGTTAATAGGCATCAGCAAATCCAAAGCAACCCACCAAAAGTATGAGGTTACAAGTAAGCATCTTACGAACTTCATTAAGGAAAAATATAACATTTCCGACATTTCCCTGAAAGAAATAAATAATCTGTTTGTTTCTGATTTTGAGGTGTATCTGCTTACTACAGCCGGATGTAATGCAAACACAACGGCTAAGTTCATGCAGTCTTTTAAGCGTATCATCATTATTGCGAAAAATAATGGTTGGATATCCGCAGACCCATTTACCAACTATAAAATACGCATTAGTAAGGTTGACAGGGGCTATTTGACACAGGAAGAAATTGATACCATTATGCAAAAAGAGTTTGCATCTAAGCGACTGGAACAAGTACGCGATGTCTTCATATTTTTTTTGTTACTGCGGCTTAGCGCACATAGATGTAAAGAACCTGCGCGAAAAGCATATCCGTACTTCCGTTATTAAGTAATCAAAAGATGAACTCGTATTTGAAGGAAATTGCCGATGTGTGCGGAACTGATAAAAATTTGACATATCATTTAAGCCGTCACTCGTTTGCTACACTGACACTTAGCAAAGGTGTTTCTATCGAAAGTGTCAGCAAAATGTTGAGACATACCAATATCAAAACGACACAAATTTATGCGAAGATTACGGATAATAAAATTGGTCACGATATGGCTGCTTTTGCCGACAAGGTGAAAGATTTGAATTTCGCCACACAATCACAACAAATAAAGCCGGGTATTGATGGACAGTTTGACATATTGTCATTGCCCGAAAAGATGGCATTATTCAGTTTACCGCCTACATTGCCTTATGATGCGGAACGGGAAAAACGGCTTTCTGTTATTTGGCAGAACCTATCGAATGATGAAAAGGAAATGCTTTGGAAAAATGCGTTTGAGGTTGAAAAGTCAAAAATTTCTAAAAGAAAATTGGTTTTGAATCAGTAGAAAACAGTAACGGTCAGATTTTTCAGGTCTGACCGTTTCTATTTTCAAAAGCGGTTTCATGACCGCCTGAAAACGTAACCGTTTTCGTAGTAGTAATCGCCGATGAACAAGTCGCGTGCAAACTTTTCATAGTCGAAGTATGTTTTCGCAAATTCCGGTAAATCGTAGCATTGTTCAACGATCTCGTATGTGAAGTCTTCTTCGTCTTTGTATTCGCCCTGATAATCGTCTTCAAACGATTCGATAAGGTCGTCGATATCTTCATTGGCAATATTGCCGCTCATGTAATCGAGCCATACGCCGAATGCTTCCTGTTGCGTTTCGCTCAATTTTGAAACGGCTTCGATAATCTCGAAGATATTGTCTGCAAGCGAACTTTCGCCGATAAGCGCCGACTGTATGTTTTCCGAATCTTGGAACATCAGTTCCGGGTCTTCTTCGTCGTTGTGCAACTCGCGACAAGCGTTGTAAAATTCCTCTCTGTCGGAATAATCCGATAAATCCATCCATTTCCCGAAGATTGAACCTTCGTTGTACTTAGCATAAGTGCCTACATAAATCCGTGCTTCTGATAAATTTTCTATGACTTCAATTTTTTAAGTTTCGACCTGACGGTCATTTTGTTTTCATGAGCGATTTCCGGTGTAGGCTTTAGGAATGTCAAGTTTTGCGGGAAAATTACGCTCGCCTGTCAGGGAAAGAGGAAGAATTTTGCAGGCAACGGCAGGCTTGAACTTTACTGCCCGTAAAGAAGCCGTAAACACCTTTGCCCGATGAATGCAAATAACCTCGTTTCGTCGGATTAATTGAGCAAGTCATGGAATCGGGAGCATGGCTATGTCGGAATATGCTTTTGAAAATGAAGTTCTTTGGTAAATGTTGACGAATGGTTTTTCCGATTATTCCGATGAAGGTCGTATCTTTGTACGCGTATAAGAAATGCAATGAAGCCCTTTATGAAATATGTTGCTAAGCAATTCGGTAATCCGTCGGGGTTCGGCGGTACGATTGTTCATTTTATTATGAA
>JAISFI010000053.1 GCA_031263685.1 Dysgonamonadaceae bacterium
AATATAATCGAATCGTTTACTGCCTTATACGTGAGGAATACGCCCAACGGAAACAGTACAATGGAACTCAACCACATACCTGCCCAGACCGGCCATATTCCCTGTTTTGCCATTTTCACCCCGAAAGTATCTGCAATATAATAAAAGATAAAAAGGAAAACCGAAATGACAACCGGCATTCCCAAGCCTCCTTTCCGGATAATTGCACCCAGCGGCGCTCCGATAAAAAGAAATATCAGGCAGGCAAAGGACAAGGTATATTTTAGATTTAACTCCATTTTGTGTCGCCGGATTTCATTGATCCGATCTTGCTGTGTAACGGCTTGAAACTGGTATTCTCCGTGTATATGATCGGCCTGGGAACGGGCGCTGGATACGATTCGCTGTTGTTGCTGCAGGTCTAAAGAGGCATAGTAATCGTCGAAATTCGCCACATAAGTAGCGTTGGATGTTTGGATGCCGGAAGTTTTCGGATGTAAATGCTTGTAACTGTATTCTTTCAGGTTTCGGGCATGAGTGACGCTGATACTGTCTGAAACGACAGAAACGGAGTCGATAAATGCGCGTAATTCCGTTTTGTTTTTTCCGATAAATTTGCCCTGCATCAGCGATTCGTCCATCAGATTGAAGTTGGAATCAAATTCAATAAACACTTCTTTTACATCAAAACTTTCTCTTCGATAGGCGATGTTCTTATTGTTTTTGACCGGTTGCTGTTCCCGAAGGTTTTCGAAAGAATCGCCATGATATAATTTCAGGATCAGAAATTTTCTATCGGTCGACATTTTTAAGCGTCCGGAATCGGCTACAATAACCATTGCATTCTCAAAACCTTTGGAGAAGTCATAAATCATCATGTCGTGCAACATACCGCTTTTCAGGTCTTTTTTCTTTACGTATAAATTATAACCGGGAATATCTTTGTAAAAACTGCCTTCCGGAATGTCCAGTTCCGGCGATTTCTGCTTTACGGAAGCAAGCAGGGTGAGCATTTTGACTTTGGCGATGGGCATTACGTGATCCTGAAAGAAATAGGCGCCAATGGCAATGAAAGAGATGAACCAGATGACGGGGCGCATGGTGCGAAGCAATGATATGCCGGATGCTTTGATGGCGGTCAGTTCAAAGGTTTCGCCTAAATTTCCGAACGTCATCAGCGAAGCCAGAAGGATGGCTAAGGGCAATGCCATAGGTATCAGCGTGATACCTGCATAAGAAAACATCTCAAGCAGGAGGGAGATTTCAATTCCTTTGCCTACAAAATCATCTATATACCGCCAAAGAAACTGCATCAAGACAATGAACAGACAAATGCCGAAAGTCATTAAAAACAATGGCAAAAATATCTGTAGAATAAAAGTATATAGCCGTTTTGTCCCCAACATATTAGGATTAATCCGAATTAAGCGGACAAATTTACATGAAATAATTATATTCCCAAACTTCTTTTTAATACTTTGACTTGAGATTCCCACAAATTAATGGACTCTTCTCTTTCATCCGGATCGATAAAGTCGGTGATTTCCAACACAATGGAGCCCGTAACTTCTGTGGTATTTATTTTAAATTCAAAATAAATATCAGCATCCTCATCCAGCCATTTGAAGCGGATAAAAGACAGGTTTGCGATTCCTGTTTTTTTTGCTTCCTGTGTGTTTTTCGCCCACGTAAAGAAGTAGCGGTCTTCATCTACGGAAACTTCATCGGCAAACCACTCCGACAATCCGCTCGGTGCAGTTAGATAATTCCAAAGGATGTTCTTTGAAATTTTGTTAAATACATACTCTAACTGTATTTTTTCTTTTTCCTTCATTTTGAGTTATTTTTAAGAGCGTTCAAAAAATACCCGCCCAAGATACACACTTTTAATGACATGACAATGAAAAAATGAATTTTATTGCCTTAAAGAGTGATTATTGTACAATTTTAGAAGAAGGATGTCCGGATTTTTTGGTATATTCCAAAAATAACTCTATCTTTGCACTCGCAAAAAACGAGGCGAGATAGCTCAGTTGGTTAGAGCGCATGATTCATAATCATGAGGTCGGGGGATCATGACCCCCTCTCGCTACCTGAAACAGAAAAGATATGACGGTTACATCAAACGCCTCAATGAAATGAGTAACCTGATGTCGCAGCAGATTAGCCAAGGCTACAACAAACGGCAAACAGATAAGCGTGGAAGATAGAAATTGATTAAAAAATCGGAGAAAATGAAAAATTTTATTCTTATATCTGTGATGTTGCTTACTTTTTCCTGCTTCGGAAATACTGTTTCTAAGTCGATGAATGGAATGGTGACTCCTCCGGAAATACCATTTTATCTGACAGATCCGTTAGCCAAAGCGAATTATTTGGCGACGCACTATTGGAATCAATTCGATTTTACTGATACGCTGTATATTCATCAAGGACACTTGTTGGAAGATGCTTTTGTCAACTATGTGGATATCCTTTTTCATGCAGATCAAAAAACGGCCAACACCGCTATTAAAAGTATGTTGTCTAAGACAGAGACGGAAAAAACCGGCAGGATGCGAGCGCATTTTCTTGATTTGTTCAAAAAATATCTGTACGACCCCAATTCCCCGTTTCTGAACGAAGATGTCTATATCCCAGTGTTGGAATATATTATCCAATCACAACGATCGGACGAAGCGGAAAAGTCTCGAGCAGGTTTCAATCTGGAGATGGCTTTGAAGAACCGCGCAGATGATCCGGCAACCGATATAGAGTATACGCTTGTAACCGGCATGACGAGTACTTTGTATGCCATTCAGAGCGATTATACCATCATCTTGTTTTACAATCCGGGTTGTCATGCTTGCGGAGAGATTATCTCGTATTTGAAAGATTCCCCGATCATCAACGAATGGTTGAGTAGCAAGCGGTTACAACTTCTTGCGTTTTTTCCAAATGAGGATTTGGAACTTTGGCGTAAGCATCTGGCAGATCTTCCTTCTGCATGGATTAATGCTTATGATGGACAGCGTACTGTTCTTCAAAAAAAATTGTATGACTTGAAAGCAATTCCCACGCTTTATTTGCTGAATAAGGAAAAAATCGTGCTGAAGAAAGATGCAGATGTAAGGGAGTTGGAGTCTTATTTGGTACAGCAGAAGTTTTGATAAAACTGAAAATTCAAAGTGTTGAAGAGGAAAGAGTTTATAAAATTCCCTTTTCCACCAGTTCGATAATTTGTTCTGCCACAGCATCTTTCCCTGTTGGTTTCCATTCCGATTTCAAACTGGCGCCGAATATGCCTGCAAACAAATTCCACCATCCGGCGCGGAAAGGGCCTAAAAATGCTTTGACTAATTCATACGAGCTTTGATTACATTCCCGATCAATCAATCGAATCAGTAATTTCCCCTGGGAAAGGGTCATCTTCTTCAATACGGGTTTATATTCATTAAATAAATCGCTTTCCATTCGTTTGAGATGTTCATCTCTTGCTTTATCATCCGGAAGGGTTTCGATGTATTCGTATGTCTCTATCAATGTTTTATAGATAAGTTTCGCATAAGGAAGCGTTTTTTTTATGTCCCGGACTAATTTGTTATATTCTTGCTCCTGTTTTCCGTTTTTAAAAACCCGTGGAGGAAAAACAAGTACCTCCTGCATAGTAACAATCGCTATCGTATCTCCGTGCTCGACATAGGCAGGCAGATATCCTTCCGGTATATTTTTCACTTGAACCTGAGCTTTTATGCTTGGAGCGGAAATAAGTGACAGGGCTGCTAAAACAAAAAAATATCTCATAATCCGTGCAAATTTAGGATTTTATTTTGAAGATTCCGATTTTTTCCATACTTTTGTTCCGTTATACTCGTGAAACCAAAATGACTTAGCTATTAACACATGAAATTTATTCTCTCTCTCCTGTTTGGCTTGATATCGGCACTTGTTACTGCCGAAAATCATTTGAATTTAAATGTCCGTTCGATTGCGTTAGGACGCGTCCATGCGTTGGATTCCGGAGTGGTAAATCCGTCTTCCCTTTCTTTTTATCAGGCGCCAGCGCTTGGGTTTTCCGTGTACAATCAATTTCAAATCAAGGGATTGAATAATTTTTCCTGTTACGGAATTTTTCCCAATCGTTTCTTGGACGCCGGATTACAAGTCCTCGAATATGGATATGAAGATTATCACCGATGGACTGTTCAGGGAAGTTTTTCCAAAAAAATAACCTCCCGGATAGCGTTGGGGACAAGTTTTCGCTACCAGGAGTTTAGCAATTTTCGAGAGGAAGAGATCAAGCCGCTGATTCATGCCGATCTGGGTTTGTTTTTTCAGGTAAATGAAAAAATAGCTGTTGCGCTATTGTCAGAAGACGTGATAAATAACTCCCATGACAAGTGTCAAGCTTTTATCGGACTAAATTATAACATGGCCGCTTCCTGTAAATTTTTGCTGGAATGTGCTGTCCGCGAACAGGAACCGCTTTCTTTTTCGTCCGGAATCGAATATGAACTTATGGATCATTTTTATTTCCGGATGGGAATATATTCGCATCCTTTGACTCCTACTTTCGGTCTTTCTTTTTCCCTGAAGCCTTTTTCGGTCGACGTTGCTTGCGACAAACATTCTTTTTTAGGTTATAGTCTTATGCTCGGTATTTCTTACCAATTTAAACTGATGAAACGATGAAAAAATGGATCTTTTTACTCCTTATCTGTGCAACAGGTATCCGAGTCTCCGCCCAATTAGATAAAAAAAATACCCAATGGATGGAGTATTTAGAGGAAATGGCCGACAATGAAGCCGACGAAAATACGTTGGAGAATTTATTTTCCGACTTGTCGTATCTCTCCGAACATCCGTTAAACTTGAACGCCGCCACGAAGAAAGACCTGGAACGTCTTCCCTTTTTGTCCGATTTACAGATTGAAAACATTCTTTTTTATGTCTACAAATATGCGCCGCTGGCCAGTATCTATGAAATAAAAAACATTGCAGATCTGGATTTACAGACGATTACTTATATGCTTCCTTTCATCTATGTGGGTACTTATACTGATGAACGGCAATCGTTGTCGATCCCTCAAATTTTTCGGTATGGGAAACATGAGATACTTACACGATACGATTATTGTTTTCAAGAAAAATCCGGTTATAAGGATGACTCAGAAGAAGAGAAAGCTGCACATCCGAGCCGTTATTATCTGGGCGAGAACTATTACACTTCCTTCAAATACGGCTTCCGGTACAAAGAGAAAATCCAATGGGGTTTCGTGGGCGAGAAAGATGCCGGAGAGCCTTTCTGGAATAAACAACACAAAGGGTTTGATTATTATTCGGCGCATCTTGTCTTGCAGAATATTGGAATATTGGAAACGTTGGCGCTGGGAGATTATCGACTTTCTTTCGGACAGGGGTTGGTGCTTAATACCGATTTTTCTATGGTTAAAACTTCCGATGTGATAAATGTCAGTAAAAAATCGTCCGGCATCAAAAGTCATCATTCTACCAATGAGTCTAATGCCTTGCGCGGGTTGGCTTTCACGCTGGGATGGAAGCGGACAAAACTCAGCCTTTTCTACTCTCGCCGCAAAGCCGATGCATCGGTAGAAGATTCTACCATTACTTCTTTCAAAATAGACGGTTACCGTCGGACGCCTAATGATTTGCTCAAAAAGGATCAGGCAACAAAGCGCTTATTCGGTGGAAATATCAATTGGCAAAATAATTTTATAAATATAGGATTAACAGGGATCTACTATGATTTTGATGGCAAATCTCTGTATCCGGATTTGAAACCTTACAATATGCACTACCTGAGAGATAAAGATAACAGCAATCTGGGTGCCTATTATTTGCTGCGGAAAAAGAAATTTATTTTTCAAGGGGAAACGGCAATAGGTAAAAACGGCGCGCCGGCTTATCTGAATACATTACAGATAATACCAGTGTCTTCTTTCAACGTTGTCTTTTTGCATCGGTATTTTTCTGTAGATTATCAGGCTGATTATGCTGCAATTTCCGGAACTTCAACTGTTCAAAATGAAAACGGCTATTATATGGGGGCAACGTTTTTGCCTTTCTCTTCGTGGAAAATATCCGCATCGATAGATTTCGTGGAATATCCCTGGTTAAAATACAGGATAGATGCTCCTTCCAGATATACGGATGTCTTGCTGAATCTGGATTATGCGCTTGCAGAGAACATTCAAACCAGTCTTCGATACAAATCCAAAAACAAAGCGAGAAACATGACGATGCCGACGCAGAAAACAACGGCTGTTTTGCCGGTGGAAGAACAAAGTCTTCGTTATCAAATCAACTACAACAAATATAGAATCTCTACCAAGACGCAGGCAAATTTAAGATTCTCTCAATTTCCGGAACAGGATATGAACAGGGGATATATGGTTTCTCAAAGCATTACGTACGCTCTTCCTCAACCGGCTATGCAGGGAGATCTTTATGTCGCGTATTTCCATACGGACGATTGGAATACCAGCATCAGTGCTTACGAAAAAAGCATTTTATATGCTTTCAGTGCCCCGTCTTTTTATGGAGAAGGCCTTCGCTGTTGCCTCACTTTCAAATGGACACTAAATGATAATTTGTCTTTTTACGCCAAAGGCGCATGGACACGCTATTTCGACAGGGATGTTATCAGTTCCGGACTTGAGGCCATCGAAGGAAACGATAAAACGGACATTTATTGCCTGGTGAGGTGGAAATTCTGAATGTCTCTATTTTATCACTGTAATCTTTGCAACGACTCCTTCTCCGCCATCCGATGTTGCGGCAAACACGAGATAAACTCCGGTTTTAACTCTTTCGCCGTTTCGGTCGATACAATTCCACCGGAACATGCCTCCCTTGGACAGGCCTTGATAGATGAGGTTGCCTCTCATATCTGTGATCTTGACGTTGGAATCTTTGATGAGATTGGAAACCGTTGCCCAATAATCAGATTCAGGCCTGATGGGGTTGGGATAAACGCGGACGTCGTTGTAATTTGGTTTCCCTTCACTGGCATCGCCCATGTAAGATACCAATCCTTTGTCGGTCGCAAAAAAGACTTCTCCTTCGGAACTGATGGCAATTTTATTGATCTGGTTAGAAAATAGTGGACTGTTCTCTGCGGTAAAGTGCTGAATAACAGCCATGCCGTTTTCACTTACGAGGTACGCTCCGGAAGCTTGTGTTCCCAACCATTTTCTATTGGCGCCATCTACGGCGACTGTATTGATTTGTTCCGTATCCAGCAGGTAATAACCGTCGCCTGTTCCGTCATTGTACGGTAGAATGGGACGCGTACAATAGAAACTGACTGGGTCATCAAAGGCAAGCTGAAGATTGTTAAATATAATAGGGCCTTTATCCGTACCTACCCAGATGTTTCCATCATGATCTTCCGCCATCGCCAAACAAGCAGAAAATGAAAATAATTCGCCTTTTTGATCATTGATATTTCCCTTGAAAAAAGTAGCTGTCTTGTCATCCAAAGAATGTGTCGGTGTTCCATTATCATTCACAATGAAGAAGCCGGAAGGGCTTGCTGAGCTACGTGGAAAATTGATCCATTTTTGGCCTTTTGAAGTAATAATAAGATCGCCTACCGGATGTGTATAGGCAGCCATGTCATATGAGGGGAAGTTATACCAATTTCTATCGATGGTGAGGAGATGAAGCGGATTCGTTTTTACCACGTCTCGCACATTTGAAGCAATATATAAGTTTCCGTTCGAGTCAAATCTTACGCCACCTAAATCAATGGAAGTGTAGGGAGCAGATTCCCTGAGCGAAAAAAGCGTAGAAGGTGCTTTATTATGTAACTGGACAAATTCATTGTTTTGAAATTCCAATAATCCATCTCCATAGGTAGATACAAAATAATGTTCGGGATTTTTCGGATCGACCGCGACATCAATAAAGTCCGTACAAGCGAAATTGGGTATTTCAGGATGATTTGCTCTTACTGCGTCTCTTATTTTATTTTCGTCGAAATTGAACCAACTTCCGTCTTTCTCTAAGACCATCAATGTACCTGGAATATTTGATCTGGAAATCAGGCGCCCTCCTCCGGTGACAAGCAACTTGTTTTGCTGGAAAGTGACGGAGAAACAATTGTTGTTTTTGGGACTATTGACCGTGATATTTGCATGATGAACGGAGTATTCACCACTTGCTATGTCTTTTTTCATTGCTGCAATTCCACTTTCACCTTGGGCAATCCAGATGATATTCCCATTTTTAGTAGAAATATCGAAAATATCCTGGTCCAATGTTGTCCGATTGGCGTCGCTTAAACCCGTCCAAATATGAGATTGTCCGTAAGAAATCCCTATAAGTTGGTTGCCCGAAACATTTACTCGCTTAAATGTCCCGCCAAGCAATCTTCCTTTCTCAGATCCTTTTTTATAAAAAATACCATTACCATACTGGCAGAAAATGAGAGCACCCTGATAGCTCAATATTTTTTGTATATTATTAACATCCAATCCATTAATTTGGGGTTCATAGGTATCCCAATTATCTTTGATGATTAAGTCTTTCGAAAGTGGTGCATACAATATTCCATCGGAAGTTGCAGCGTAAATATATTCACCGTTGATGCAGACGGAATAAATGCTTTTCTCTAAAGAGTATTGATCCTTTACTTCTTTTCTCTGCAAATCTATTACAAGTACTCCGAAGGCTGCAGATAAATATGCATATCTACCATAAACGACAACATCATAAATCGTTTTATTAGAGAAATTGGTATAATTTTTAATTCCGGATATATTGTAAATCCCGGAATTGGTAAGGATATCTATGTTGGCGTTCTCATAAATAATCAGCAATGCATCTTCCGACTCCGAATAGGCAATCATTGCAATATTTACATCATTCAAACCATCGACCTTGCTGATTTGTCTAATCTCCTGCCAGTCCGGATCGTATGAATACAAAGCGCCACAGGCAGCAGCGTTTGCTGAAGCGTTTGGGCTGGGAGTTGCAACGGCATAGATTTTTTGCGGAGTTTCAAGAATGGCGGTAGTATAGTAGTAGGAAAGATAACTTTTCCAATGCTCCATTTGTCCGTTAATGAAAATGGACGGAAAAATGAGCAGAAAACTTGCTATGACAAATGTTTTACTCCGATAAGTTTTCATACAAAAATGCTTTTAATTGATTTACTGCTATGGCTCGATGGCTGATGGTGTTTTTTATTTCATTACCCAATTCTGCAAATGTCTTATCCTGACCTTGTGGAACAAAAATCGGGTCATATCCAAAACCTTTATCTCCTCTTTTTTCTTTGATTAAGTGACCATTGATTTTCCCTTCAAATAAATATTCCTGTCCACCACAGATCAGCGCAATAACCGTACGGAAATGAGCGCTCCAATCGTCTTTATTAGCCAACTCCCAAACGATTTTACACATGTTTTCTTCGGAATTTTTTTGTTCTCCCGCATATCTTGCAGAATATACGCCGGGAGCATTATTCAATGCTGGCACCTCTAATCCGGTGTCATCTGCAAAACAGTCAAGTCCGTATCTATTCCATACAAACCGGGCTTTTATCCGTGCATTTTCCTCTAAAGTACTTCCTGTTTCAGGAATTTCTTCCCAACAGTCCATGTCTTCCAATGACAACACTTGGTATGTGTTCTCTAATATGAGTCGGACTTCCTCCAGTTTGTGACGATTGTTCGTTGCGAAAACTAATTGCTTTTTCATGTTTTTATAACGTAAACCGGGACGAAAAATTGCCACTATTTATCCGACAGACATTAAAACAGGGCGATGAAGATTTTGAAATAGACAAACTCTAAGGAATATCTTTACTTTTTCTTATACCCGTATCCATACCCATATCCTCCATTTTTCTCTTTCAGATCAATGTCGTTTGCTATGAGATAGAGTCGTTTTAACCTGCCGCGATCATGAATAGAATTGAGGTATCGGATAGATTCTCTATGTGTCATTCCGATTCGGGCAATATACAGGCAAACATCCGTTATTCGATTCAATGAGAATGTATCGGAAACCAGTCCTACCGGAGCTGTATCTACAATAATATAGTCATAGCGGCTTCTGAGATGTGTAAATAGATCGTCCAAACGGGGGTTCATCAACAGTTCGCTGGGATTCGGCGGAATTGTCCCAGCTTGTATAATATCTAAGTTCGGGTGAATGCCGGAATGTTGAATGATATCTGCCGCTGTCAATTTGTCATCAATGAGGTAATTGGTAACTCCTTTACCCGTTGGCATTTCTAAATAATCTCCCAAGCGGGGGTTGCGGATATCTAAACCAACCACCAATATTTTTTTGTTAAGAAATGCCAAACTCGTAGCTAGATTGATACTTATATAAGTCTTTCCTTCTCCGGATATGGTAGAGGTAGTTATGATAACCTTTTGACTTTCATCATTTAAGACAAAAGATAAATTAGTTCTCAACAAACGGAATAACTCTGCAGAAGAATCTGTTTCATTTGCTTTAACGACGATTTGATCGGCAATATCCTTTCTGCAAATCTCACCGATGACTTCCACTTTCGACAATGACTCCAACTCTTCTTTAGAATCAACTACCGTTTTCAGTATCTTCTTCAGATAGAAGAAGACAAGCGGGAATATCATTCCCAAGCAAGTAACGACTAAGAGTATGATAGATTTTTGGGGAGCTATGGGATCGATACCCGGCATCGGTTCATCAATAATTTTTGCTTTGTCGGTTGTTGAAGCCAGGCTCAAACTGGTTTCCTCCCTTTTTTGCAATAAGTATGAATATAAAGTCGCTTTGATTCCCTGTTGGCGGCGGATTTCTATAAATTCTCTTTCTTGGCGGGGAATTGCCCGGATTCTAAGATTCATCACAGCATCCTGTTTTTTCAAATCGTCAATTCTGACTTGCATACTGCCAACGAGATTATTGATATTCTCCAAAATATTCTGACGCATGGAAACCAACTGATTGTTCGTTAGCTGAAGAGCCGGATTGGATATCGTAGAAGTATTTTCCAATCTATTGTGTTCGGCCAATGTTTCATTGTATTTTGCGATGACCATTACTAAACCTTTATCTTCTATTCCGATAGAAGGGATTAGCTTATTTTGGTTCTGTGCATCTTTAACATACGATTCAATATATTGTATCATATTGAGCTGTATCTGTGTTTCGATGCGCATTTTTTCAGACTCTCCCATTTGCTCCAAAAAGAGTTTTGCCTCGGACGAAATGTCAGTCAGATTGTTATCTTGCTTATACTTTTCTATTTGTCTTTCTACAAACATCAATTCTTTTTCCAGACTGTCAAGCCTTTCATTCACAAATTGAGCCGTTAATGTAGAAATCATTTTTTTATCTTCAATAGCGTCCCAGTTGAATGTTTCTATGACTTTATTTAACAAATCCTGCGCCCATTCTACATTATCCGTTTCTGTAGATAAACGGATGATGGTAGTTTTCTTGCTGGTAGTCTTGACCACCATATTTTTACTCAACAAGACTGCCAATATATTGGGGTTATAAATGCTTACATCAACGATTTTAGGTTCTTTTTCTTCTGGAGCATAAGGATTTTTTTCAATATGAACATCAATAGATGGCGTTTGAATCGTTGTGGGAAAATGGTCGACAACTGTCTCAAATTTTATTTTCTTATATTGTCCCTTGATTTTATACGCTCCATTTTTAACCGGCTTTAAGGTAAGTTTAATGGTCGATTGTATGGTATCTACTTGCAGAGGATTTACTGTGATATTGAATGGCGCCAATGGATATGGATTTATTGTCTTCAATCCCTCATGTACTCGGGACGTAATATATAGATTTAGATCCAAGATGCTTTTTTTCATGATTTTCTGTGTCTTGAACACCACAATTTCGTTGTCGATGCTATTGGTACCCATCATAGATCCTAAATCACCTATACCGGAAAGGAGAGACATCATAGAAGAGCTTGAAGCCGATTTTTTATCATCTTCTTTTAGCAATACCAGGGCATCTACCGCATATATCGAATTTTTTGTTGCCAGATAATACATGCCGAATCCTAAAAACAGAATCACGCTCAAAGCGAACCATTTCCAGTTTTTCGTAAAAATTGTAATCAGATCTTTTACGTTGATCAACTCTTCTTCTTTTTCCAAATCGCTGCTAACATCTTTGTGCTCCACCATATTAATAATTTTCATTAAGTATACTCAAGTTTTTTCTAAATGAGAAACCTGCGTATGCAGTAATCATACATTCGTAATAACTCAAAAAAGGAATAATTATTGTACGTTCAGGTTAAGAAATACAATAACAAAAGGTGTCAGTTTCCAAACACCTTTTATTATTGATAAATTTCAGTTCATTAGTCTACATTCAATGTAATACGTTTGAATCCGGACACCGTAAGCTCCTTATTCTGTTGCTTCAAGTACTGGTCGATGCTGATTTTGGCATCTTTGACAAATGCTTGTGACAGCAACGTATTTTCCTGAAAGAATTTATTCAAAGCGCCTTCTGCGATTTTATCCAGAATTGCTTCCGGTTTACCAGCTTCGATAGCTTTTTCCCGAGCGATTTTCAGTTCTTTAGCCCTGATTTCTTCCGGAACATTATCCTTATTTACGGAAATCGGGTTCATAGCTGCAACCTGCATCGCCACATCTTTTGCCACCTGTGCATCTACGTTGGGGAGATTGAAACCTACGATCGTCGCCAACTTGTTACCCGGATGAATATATGCTACGGTGGTCGGCGCAGAAATAAACTCATAAGCGCCGAGTTCCATTTTTTCGCCGGTTATACCAATTCTGTCCGTAATTAGGTTCGCTACAGTGCTACCGTTGATTGTTAATGCGCTCAGCGCTTCAACGCTTACCGGTTTATGATTCAACGCAGCATCCAGTATAGAGCGGGTAAGAGCAACGAAATCGGCATTCTTAGCAACGAAATCGGTTTCGCACTTCAGGGCTACGATAGCAGCGAAATCACCTTGAATTGCTGCTAAGCAACAACCTTCGGAAGCTTCGCGGTCTTCTCGTTTTGCGGCCACAGCCTGTCCTTTTTTACGAATGATCTCTATTGCCTGTTCATAATCTCCATTTGCTTCGGTGAGTGCATTCTTGCAATCCATCATGCCTGCACCGGTCATCTTACGCAAGTGCGTAATATCTGCCATTGTTATTGCCATGTAACTTTAAAATGAAAAGTGAAAAATGAGACGGGGATTATTCCTCGTCTTCTTTAATTATTTTACTCAGGACATTTGCATTCAAAGCGGCCTCATCTTCTTTGGCGATGATTTTCTTTGTTGCTTTAGATCTCCTTTCCCTTCTTGGTGTGGGAGCTGCATCTTCGTCAGAATCGGCAGCAGCATTAGAATCGGCTTTTTCAACTTTGCGCTCTTCCAGACCTTCCTGGATAGCGGAGCAAACAGCCGAGAGGATTATTTCTACAGATTTTGTAGCATCATCGTTAGCCGGGATTACAAAATCGATGTTGGTCGGATCGGAATTAGTGTCTACCATTGCAAATACGGGAATCCCTAATTTATTGGCTTCGGCAACAGCAATATGTTCTTTCATAACATCAATGATGAACAAGGCGGAAGGTAAGCGATTCAAGTCGGCGATAGATCCCAAATTCTTCTCCAATTTAGCCCGTTGACGAGTGATTTGCAGTTTTTCTCTTTTTGAAAGATTATCGAAAGTTCCGTCTTTAGTCATTTTATCAATGGTAGTCATCTTTTTGACCGCTTTCCGGATCGTTGGAAAATTGGTGAGCATACCGCCCGGCCAACGTTCTATTACGTATGGCATTCCGATAGATGTAGCCTTATCGGCCACTACTTGTTTCGCCTGTTTTTTTGTTGCAACGAACAACACTTTACGGCCGGACTTCACGACCTGTTTCAGCGCTGCTGCTGCTTCATCTACTTTTGCAACTGTTTTATGCAAGTCAATGATATGAATACCATTGCGTTCCATGAAAATGTAAGGACTCATGGCAGGATTCCACTTTCTCTTTAAGTGTCCGAAGTGTACGCCTGCTTCTAATAACTGATCAAAATTTACTCTTGACATTTGTTTGTTGTTTAATTTGTTTACTTTCTTTTTTACCGAACCAACCTCCGGGCAGTTATTCGACAAATCTGCTTGCAGAACAAGTCTCGGCGGTTTAGATACTAAACTTGGAAAAAATGGACTATGAAAGTTAAAAATGAAAACTTAAAATGACTTTCACGCTCCGTTTTCTCCCCTTATGAATTCGAAATTAACGTTTTGAGAATTGGAACCTCTTTCTTGCTTTGGGACGTCCCGGTTTTTTTCGTTCCACTTCGCGAGGATCGCGCGTCATGAATCCTTCCGAGCGCAATGCAGGTTTATCTTCGGGGTTTATCTTAACCAGTGCACGGGCGATACCCAGGCGAGCGGCTTCCGATTGACCTTTAAAACCACCGCCGTCTAAATTGATTTTAATGTCGTATTTTTCGGCGACACCCAACTTATTCAACGGTTGTTTTACAATGTATTGAAGAATTGAAGAGGGGAAGTATACTTCGAGATCACGTTTGTTGATAATAATTTTTCCGCTTCCTTCACTGACGTAAACGCGGGCTACTGCTGCTTTGCGTCTTCCTAATGCGTTTATTACTTCCATTTATTGTACTTATTTTAGCGTATTAATATCAATTAATTTAGGCTGTTGCGCTTCATGCTTGTGTCCCGTACCATCGTAAACATAAAGGTTTCCGAGTAATTTTGCCCCCAATCGGTTTTTAGGAAGCATACCCTTTACTACCTTATTGAGTAAGCGGTCTGAGCCTTTTTTCATCAATGTGGCGGGAGTATTCTCTCTTTGTCCTCCGGGATAACCCGTGTGACTAAGATAGACGCGATCGGTCCATTTATTTCCCGTCAGCACAACCTTATCGGCGTTGATGATAATCACATTGTCTCCGCAATCTACGTGTGGAGTGAAATTCGGTTTGTATTTACCCCTCAAAAGCTTTGCGACTTTCGAAGCTAAACGTCCTAAATGCTGGTCTGTTGCATCAACAACAACCCATTCTTTGTTAACAGTTGCCTTGTTAGCAGAAATGGTCTTATAACTTAAAGTGTCCACTGCTTAATAATTTTTTAGTTAATAAAATCGCGTTTTACTGATTTGTCAACAGATCAATCTTTAGACACATAAATACTAATCTATTAATAATCAAATAGTTGATTTTTGGATAATATTCGGACTGCAAAGGTATGGAAATAGTTTGGAATTTGCAAAGGTTTATTCGCATCATTTTAAAGTTCTATGGTATTTTTTTTCAATTGAACGTTTTGCATGGCCGTCGGAATAATCTCTTTTATCAGATGAATAATTTCGGACATCATGCGCCGGCGGATGAAATTACAGTGTACCACCAGACTCACTTCCCGTACAGCCTCCATGTCTTCAAAATCCCTTAAATGATCTTGCTGGTCTTCAGTCAAATTCATGGCGGCTAATTCAGGGATGACGGTAACACCCTGGTTATTGTCGACGATATTAATTAATGTGTCAATGCTCCCGGCTTGATAATTGGCGGTTGATTTTTGAATTTGCTTTTTACTGAGTTGGCAAAGCCTGAGCGTTTGATTCCGAAAACAGTGCACATCCTCCAGCAACCAGATATTTTTTACTTTCTGTAGATCGTTGATTTTTAGCTTTTTCTTGGAATAAATGTTTTCTGCCGGAGATATATAAGCATAGAATTTTTCGTAGTAAATGGGATTTTCGATAATCTTTTCCTGTTTCAGAGGTGTGGATAGGATTCCTCCGTCAATATCACCGGTATTGATATTCTCAATGATTTCTGCAGTTGTCATCTCCTTAATTATCAATTGGATTTGAGTGTTTGATTCTTCATGGACACGAAGCAAATCGGGGATAACGTAAGGAGCAATGGTCGGAATAATGCCTAATTTGAATTCTCCTTGAATAATGTTTTTTTCTTCCTGAACAATTTCTTTGACTTTTTCTATTTGTTTGAGTATCGTTCTTGCTTGCTCAATAATCTTTTTTCCACAATCCGTTGGTTCTGTCGGATGCGACGTTCGGTCGAAGATTTTTATTTCCAACTCATCTTCCAATTTTTGTATCATCATGCTCAAGGTGGGTTGTGTGACGAAAGATGCTTCGGCTGCCTTGGCAAAGTGCCGGTAATTGTCGACAGCGACGATATATTCTAATTGTTGTATGTTCATATTATGTCCATAATAAAATGTGTAACTATAAATATATTTGATGCAAATGTAGGAATTATTGATTTGATAGATGTGAAATTGGAGGATAAATTTCAATTATTACCATTCTTAAATATTAGTTATAGATTGCACGACATATTTTTTATTCAAAAAAAATCATGTATATTTGTCCGATTTCTATGCACATTAACTATGCATATTCTATACAAATCTATACAAATCTATACAAAGGATGATGATAAAAATAAGTAAATGTTTTATATATAGTTGTTTAATAGCCGGTCTTTTCGCTTGCAGGCAATCACAGGGCGATCGGCCGATTATTACTGTAACCATTGAACCTCAAAAATATTTTGTGGAACAATTGGTCGATTCTCTGTTCGAGATTGAAGTTATGGTACCGGTGGGCGTCAGTCCGGAAACCTACGATCCGTCACCTCAACAAATGGTGGCACTGGCGAAAAGTAGCGCTTATTTCTATATCGGACAACTTGGCTTTAATGTCTTGTGGTTGGATAAGATACGCGCCAACAATCCTCAACTGCCAATCTTTGACAACAATCAACACATCACATTGATTGACAACCATGTATTGCATGAAAATAGTATGTTGCATGAAAATAATGGGGAACAGCATCTACATAC
>JAISFI010000434.1 GCA_031263685.1 Dysgonamonadaceae bacterium
TACAACTGGCTAAAAGAAGGGCCAGAGGATATAGAAATATCAAAAACTTCATCAACATGATATACTTCCTGAATGCTAAACTAAAATTCGATTACCCACTCTATTCGTTATAGAGCCGAATATAGTGTAAGTTTATTGGCAACGGAAGGTCTATGTTTTTCCAGTCTTGTATGTGCCACATATTTTATACTTTTGGAATACAAGAATATAAGAGAATCTTTTATTTTGATAAATTTTTTTGTCCAGCATAATTTATTATTTATTCTTGACTCCCGGTAATGTTCTTCTTTGGGGTGCAATACTTATCGTCATTAATTTATCAGGATGTATTGTTTTTGCTTTTTATAAAAAACACCAGAAGAATAAAATATGTACGTAAAAGGATAAGGAAGTTGTCTCAAAAGTCCATTTATCTGTAGAAAAATTAAATATTTGATTTTTTTAGATCCGAGATACAACGGGTGTAAGCTATGCAGGGTATGCCGTAAAAGTTTTACTCCGCAATCCGAATCACTTTCTTTTCAGGGTAACAAGGATAATATACCCGTGATTATTTGTAAAATTTAGATAGTTTCTAATGAAAAGATTTTTACTTCTCCTGTTTTTCTTGTGTACCATGCAATGGGCGTTGTACGCACAACTTCGTTTGTCGCCTGTATTTGAAGATCACATGATGATTCAGCGTGACAAGGCTGTGAAAATATGGGGTTGGGCTAATAAAAAAGACAAAATTGAACTGCGTTTTAATGGGAATGTGGTGAAGACAAAGGCAAATAAAAACGGAGAATGGGTTGCCCAACTAAAACCGATGCCTTATGGAGGGCCCTATTCGATGGAGATCCAATGCTGTGATACTGTATTGCAAGTGAATGATATCCTTATCGGTGATGTGTGGTTTTGCAGCGGGCAGTCAAATATGGTATGGAAGGTTTCTCAATCTAATCGTGCCAAAGAAGAGATCGCTGCCGGAAATTATGCAGAAATCCGGTACTTCAATGCAAAAAAGCGGATTGCTTTCGAGCCGGCTACCGAAACGGAGGGAAAATGGGAAGTCTGTAGCCCGGAAACAGTTGGAAATTTCTCGGCTGTCGCCTATTTTTTTGCCCGTAAGATCTATCAGGAAACAACGATACCCATCGGCATCATGAACGCCTCCTGGGGTGGTAGCGAGATTGAACCCTGGATAAGCGGAAAAACGTTCGAGGCGCTGCCCAGCGAACTGAAAGATCATTATACATACACATCCGAAACCTGTCCGGACAGTATCCGGAAAAAACTCCGGACGGGAGAGACTGACCTTGCCAAAATCCAACCGAACCCCTACCCTTCCGTCTTATACAATGGCATGGTCAATCCGCTCGTCCGGTTGCCGATTAAAGGAGTCATCTGGTATCAGGGTGAAAATAATGCACATGCGGAACGTTCAGGGGATTACTACACCTTATTTCCATGTCTGATCCGGGATTGGAGAGAGCAGTGGGGATATGAATTTCCGTTTTACTGGGTACAGTTGACCAATTATAAACCGGAACGTTTGGAGCCGGAAGAAAGTTTCTGGGCAGAATTAAGGGATGCACAACATCAGACGCTGTCTCTACCGAATACGGGTGAAGCCGTAACCATTGATATCGGCGATGCGAACAACATACACCCAGGAAACAAACAGGATGTCGGATTGAGATTAGCTTTGATCGCGCTGAATAAAACATACGGACAAAAGGTCGTTTATTCCGGGCCCGTCTATCAGTCGATGGAGATTTCAGGGAATAAAATGATTCTTCATTTTGACTCTGCCGGATCCGGGTTGACGGTCAAAAACAAATACGGCTATCTTCAGGGATTTGCCATCGCAGGAGCAGACCGGCGATTTGTTTGGGCAAAAGCATTTGTTGAAGGACAGAACCGGGTAGTGGTCTATAGCGACCGGGTATCCCGCCCAGTTCATGTCCGTTATGCGTGGAGCGATAATCCGGGAGAGGCCAATCTGTTCAATCGGGAAGGATTACCGGCATCTCCTTTTCAGGCATCCGGAAAACAGAACCAATAGCCCTTGTTGATACTTCGTTTAAAGAACATTGCGCTGCTGGATTTTTCTGTATTGATAAGGCGTCATGCCTTTTTCTTTTATAAATATTCTGGAAACATTCTTGTAATCGTTGAACCCGACACAGGCGGCAGCTTCGGACAGAGGTATATCGGAGGTGATCAGTAATTCCGAAAATCTATCAACCCGTATCTGTTGAATGTATTGATAAATGGTCATCCGGGTTTCTTCCTTGAATTTTTTCTCTAATACCCTCCGGGAATAGGGAACCACATGAACCAGATCGTCCACCGCTAACGGATTCATATAATGCTTCTCAATATACACCAGCAACTTCTCGATAAACTTACTGTTGACGGCATATTTTTTCGTTGATTTTCGTTCTACGATACGTACCGGTTTGACGGTCACATCAACCGGCGGTTTCATTTTTCCGCTGATAAACATGTGAAGCAATTTTCCTACTTCAAATCCCCCGTTAATAACATCCAGTTCTATGGACGACAG
>JAISFI010000042.1 GCA_031263685.1 Dysgonamonadaceae bacterium
CGGGTCGCCATAATTTTTTAAGGTGGGGTTTTTGTTTGCCTTGTAAGTCCGGTGGCGACCCCCCTAAATTTTTTTGTATAAAATTTTTGGGGGTTTCGCCGCTCCTGTACAATGATGCATGATTCTAACCAGACGTTAAAACGTTCGGGCTACCAGGATAAAATCCGTTCCGGATTCCGGATCCGATCTTTACCTCACAATTTAAACCGCGCGTAGTATATATAATAAAGCTGCTTTTTACGGTGGTACACGTCTTCGCATCTTTTACAGACTGAAACGTTTTTCGGAAGATATGGACTTTTCGTTGCTACAACCGGACAAAGATTTTAAGTTGGAAGATTATTTTGAATATATCGTTGCCGAATTTAAGGCGCTTGGCCGCGATGTAGTCATCAGCAAAAAAGAAAAGAAGACCCAAACGAATATAGAATCTGCTTTCCTGAAAGACAACACTGCTATTTACAACTTGCAGTTCAGAACGGAAAAGAGCGTAAAAATCAAAATAAGAGGTGGACATAAACCCGCCGTCGGGATTTTCAACCGAATATAAATTACTGTTGCTTCCGTTTTCGTTTATGACCCGTTGCTATGTGTTGCCCGATTTATATGCGGGGAAAATGCACGCTTTATTGTTCCGTGCTTGGAAAAACAGAGTGAAAGGGCGCGATTGGTACGACTTTGAATGGTATGTACGGAATAATGTGACATTGGACTTCAATCACCTTTGCCAACGCACGTGTCAATTGGGTTCGTTAAAAGAAAGCGAATTGACGCGGGATTCTTTCAAACAACTGTTGAAAGATAAAATAACCAAGACCAATATTGAAATGGTGAAAAACGATGTCCGTCCTTTCATCAAAAATCCGTCGGAAATGGATATTTGGTCGGACAACTATTTTACTCAATTGGTTGATATGATCAGGTAAATCAAGGTAGGAAAAATTTCGCAGAAATGAGAAGATTCAAAAATTGTCTATTGAGTATTAAAAATGAAAAAACAGAAGTACAAAATCCATAGTATGAGAAATAATCTTACCTTTGCAAGCTAAAGACACACGCATATCTGTAATATGGAAGAAAAAAAGATAAAAATAGGAATTACACACGGCGATATTAATGGAATCGGGTATGAAATTATGTTAAAAACATTGGCAGATGCACGGATATTGGAGTTATGCACTCCTGTCATCTACGGTTCTTCCAAGATATTAGCCTATCACCGGAAAATCATGGAATTGGAATCGGTGAATACGTCGATTATTAACCGGGCGCAAGATGCCGGCGTCAATCGGATAAGCATCATTAACAGTGTGAGTGCAGAGGTAAAGGTAGATATTTCTCAGTCTACGGAAGTGGCGGGAGAAGTAGCATTTAAGGCATTAGAATCTGCCGTTCGGGATTTGAAAGAAGGGCATATTGACGTCTTGCTTACATCGCCGGTCAACAAAGCGAATATTCAAAGTCAGCAGTTTCCTTTCCCCGGACATACGGAATATTTGGAACAATCGTGCGGAAACGGGAAAAAAGCACTGATGATATTGTTGTCCGAAAATATGAAGTTAGCGCCGGTTACCGGAAAAATTCCTTTGTCGCAAGTACCCACTCAACTGACCGTACAAAGTATTAGCCAGAAGTTGAAGACGTTTCATCAGTCCCTGATACAGGATTTCGGAATTGTCCGTCCGAGAATAGCCGTCTTGTCCCTCAACCCTCGTGGAGGAGAAATACCTTCGCTGGGAACAGAAGAACAGGAAAAAATCTCTCCGGCAATGAAAGAGGCCGAAAAACAGGGAGTTTTATCTTTCGGCCCCTTTGCTGCCGACAGTTTCTTCGGATCGGGGAGCTATACCAGATATGATGGTATCCTGGCGATGTATTATGAACAGGCAATGATTCCGTTCAAAACATTGTCGAAAGAAAATGGCGTGATTTTTACAGCCGGCCTGCCTGTTATACGCACAGCGCCTGCTCACGGCGTTGCCTATGATATTGCCGGAAAAAATCTGGCTTCGGAAGAGGCTTTCCGGAATGCACTGTATGCTGCAATAGATACTTACAGGCATCGGAAAAATCATCAGTCGGCAACTTCCAATCCGTTGAAGAAGCAATATTTTGAAAAGGGATCGGATAATGAGAAGTTAGACCTCACGGCAGAAGACAATTAAGTGTTAAAAAAATAAGACGAAAAAAATATGATTCAATCAATGACAGGATTTGGGAAGTCGACGGGCGAACTGAATGAAAAAAGGATAACCGTAGAGATAAAATCCCTTAATAGTAAGCAGTTGGATTTGAATACCCGTATTCCGGGTTCATATCGGGAAAAGGAAATGGAAATCCGCAGTGAATTGTTACAGAAACTCGAACGGGGAAAGATTGAACTTTCTATCTTTTTAGAAAGTGTGGGAGGAAAATCTTTTTCGCAGATTAATCAGCCTGTATTTGAAGCTTATTACCGGCAAATCAAAGAGATTGCCACAAATTTGCAGATTGATTTGCCGTCCGACTGGTTTACCGTATTGCTACGTTTGCCGGAAACCATGAAGACGGATTTAACAGAACTGGATGAAAAAGAATGGGTACTCGTACAGCAAATTTTTCGCAATGCCGTCGACCAACTGATTGCCTTTCGCAAACAGGAAGGCTCGATGCTGGAAGAAATTTTTCTACAAAAAATCAACAATATAACCGCCTTATTGTCCGAAATCAATAAATATGAAGAGGGACGCATTGAAAAGATCAAAGAAAAAATTCTGGATGCCTTGCAGAAAAACGAAATAAGCACTTTCGACAACAATCGTTTTGAACAGGAATTAATCTTCTATATCGAGAAATTAGATATAAACGAAGAAAAAGCCCGGCTGAAAAACCATTTAGACTATTTCATAGACACTCTGAAACAGGGGAACGGACAGGGCAAGAAACTGGGTTTTATTGCTCAGGAAATCGGACGCGAAATAAATACGCTCGGCTCTAAATCCAACCATGCCGAAATGCAACAGATTGTTGTTCGGATGAAAGATGAACTGGAACAAATTAAAGAACAAGTTTTTAACGTTTTATAACAGTGGAAAACGAAAGCAAATTAGTGGTATTTTCAGCGCCTTCCGGATCGGGCAAATCTACAATTGTGAACGAATTGTTGAAACAGGAATTGCCTTTGGCGTTTTCCGTATCGGCAACGAGCCGCCCACCGCGCCAAACGGAAGAGGACGGCGTAGCATATTATTTCCTTACGCCGGAACAATTTCGGGAAAAGATTGCTCGGGGAGATTTTTTGGAATACGAAGAGGTGTATAAAGACCGGTATTACGGCACCTTAAAGTCGGAGGTCGAACAGATTTTGCAACAGGGAAACAGCGTTATTTTCGATGTAGATGTCGTTGGCGCCTGCAACATTAAAAAACATTATGGCAACCGGGCGCTCACCGTCTTTATCCAGCCTCCGTCTATCGACGTTTTGAAACAGCGTTTAGAAAAGCGAGGAACAGATGCCCCGGATGTTATCCGCGAACGACTGGATAAAGCAGCACGTGAATTAGACTTCGCACCAGCTTTTGACAAGATTATCATCAACGACGATTTGGAGACAGCATGTGCCGAAGCATTTAATCTTGTTCGCAGTTTCCTCTCTTCAACGACTGTTTCTCACAGCTAATTTTTAGTTTGCGTATGTTATCCATCGGTATTTTCTCCGGCTCTTTCAATCCCGTTCACATAGGACATTTGGCGGTCGCTAATTATATTTGCGAGTATGAATCGCTGGATGAAGTTTGGTTTCTGGTTACTCCGCAGACGCCTTATGGAGATAAAGTGGTCGAGTATTCACTGGAACGCCGGTTGTTGTGGCTACAAACGGCCATCCGGGATTATCCCAAATTTAAAGTCTCTGACTTTGAAAGGCAGTTGTCTCCGCCCTATTACACGTATCGGACGCTTCGCGCTTTGCAAGAACAGCATCCCGATTGCCGGTTTTCCCTGCTCATAGGTGCCGATAACTGGGCTATCTTTGACCGATGGAAAGAATCTGAAGCCCTCTTGAATGAGTTTCAAGTGATTGTTTATCCCCGAAAAGGCGCGGAAGATGCGCTGAACAAAAAGCCCGCCAACGTTCGTTTTTGTCCGGCCCCTTTGATAGAAATTTCGTCCACTTTTATCCGGGAAAGTATGAAATCCGGAAAAGATTTGCGTTTTTTTCTGCCGGAAGGCATAGTAATATAGAGAAAATCAGCTACTTTTGCACCTGAAAATAAAGAATCCCGTTTTATGTCTTGTATATTATGCTTGGAAACAGCGACAAAAGTGTGTTCTGTAGCCTTGTCTTCCGGTGAAGATATATTGTTTAATAAGGAAGACTATGCAGGACCATCACACGCTGTACTGTTGGCCGTCTTTGTGCAGGAAGCGGTGGCTCACGCAAAGGCACACGGACATCGCCTGGAGGCTGTCGCTGTCAGTTCTGGCCCCGGCTCTTACACCGGTTTGCGTATCGGTGTTTCGGAAGCTAAAGGCTTGTGCTACGGCATGGACATTCCTTTGATAGCTATCCCCACCTTAGATATAATGGCCTCGCAAGCCATCCGTGCCGGCTATGATGCCGACGCTTATTGCGCAATGATCGACGCCAGACGCGCAGAAGTTTATGCCGCCGTTTACAACAAGCAATTACAACCGAAAAGACCGGTAATGGCAGATATTGTAACTGAAAATACTTATGCGAACTTCCTTGCCGAAGGCACGGTTTTATTCTTCGGCGATGGCGCTGCAAAATGTAAAGATGTTATCTCGGCAAAAAATGCTATCTTTGCGGAAAATATTCATCCGTTGGCCTCCGGTATGGTTCATTTGGCTCAGCAGTACCATCAGGAAAAAAAATATCGGGATGTAGCTTATTTTGAGCCATTTTATTTAAAAGAATTTAACAGTAAAATATGAAATACAATACAAAACAAAAAGCGCTGAGATTGCCGGAGTATGGCCGGAATCTCCAAAACATGGTAGATTATTGCGTGGCGATCGAAGATGTAAAAGAACGGAAGCGTTGTGCTAACACAATCATCAACATTATGGGAAATATGTTTCCCCATCTAAGAGATGTGAATGATTTCAAACACATTTTGTGGGATCATCTGGCAATTATGTCCGATTTCAAGTTAGACATTGAATACCCTTATGAGGTCATCAAGAAAGAAGACTTGTATTCTCGTCCTCCCCGCATGTTCTATAAACCTTTCAGGATCTCGTATAAACATTACGGAAGATACCTGGAAGAAATGATTCGCAAAGCTACCGAATACAGGGAAGGTGAAGAAAAAGTATTATTGATAAAGCTGCTGGCCAATCACATGAAGAAATCTTTCCTGACGTGGAATAAAGAAATTGTCGACGACCGAAAAATCTTCAAAGATCTCGACGAACTTTCACGCGGCTTCATCCGGCTGGACGAAAACTCTCACAAGCTAAAGGAATCGAAAGATATCCTGATGAATAAAAACAAAAATCTTTCCAGAAGGATGAAGAACGAAAAATAAGAAGATGAGTTCGTTTGTAATAGAAGGACAGCATCGCTTGCAGGGAGAAATCACCCCTCAGGGCGCGAAAAACGAGGCTTTGCAGGTTATTTGTGCCGTGTTGCTGACTGCCGAGAAGGTGACAATCAGCAATATTCCGGATATCCTGGATGTAAACAACCTGATTATGGTCTTGAGCGATATGGGCGTGAAAATCGACAGAACAGACGACCATACCTGTACTTTTCAGGCAGATAACATCCGGACGGACTATCTGCAAACGGACGATTTTGCCGAAAAATGCGCTTCATTGCGAGGTTCTGTGATGATTGTCGGCCCTTTGGTCGCCCGATTTGGCAAAGCATTGATACCCAAGCCGGGAGGAGACAAGATTGGTCGCCGAAGGCTAGATACTCACTTTGAAGGTATCCGTAAGTTAGGCGCCGATTTTCATTATGACGCCGAAAAACAACGCTACGAAGTAAGCGCCAAAACGTTGAAAGGAACTTATATGCTGCTCGACGAGGCTTCCGTAACGGGAACGGCCAACATCCTGATGGCTTCTGTTTTAGCCGAAGGCAAAACAACGATATACAACGCAGCCTGCGAACCTTATTTGCAGCAACTTTCCAAGATGCTCAATGCCATGGGTGCGAATATATCGGGCATCGGTTCCAATTTATTGACCATTGAAGGAGTTAAATCGTTGGGTACCTGTTCTCACCGTATCCTGCCGGATATGATCGAAATCGGCAGTTTTATCGGAATAGCGGCGATGACGGCATCTTCCATTACTATCAAAAATGTTTCCCTCGAAAACCTGGGGATTATCCCCGACGCCTTTCGCCGGATAGGCATCCGTGTTGAACAGCAGGGCGACGACTTGTTTATCCCCCAACAAGCATCCTATACGATAGAAACTTTCATGGACGGCTCAATCATGACCATCGCCGACGCGCCCTGGCCGGGATTGACGCCCGACTTGCTGAGCGTGCTTTTAGTTGTTTCCACACAAGCCCACGGCAGCGTACTGATACACCAGAAGATGTTTGAAAGCCGCCTGTTTTTTGTAGATAAGCTCATTGATATGGGGGCGCAGATCATCCTTTGCGATCCTCACCGGGCAACGATTATCGGTCTCGGCAAACGTTTCCCGCTCCGCGCCACTCACATGTCTTCGCCCGACATCCGCGCCGGTATCGCTCTGCTGATAGCGGCCATGAGCGCCGAAGGTGTGAGCCGGATCAATAACATCGAACAGATAGATCGAGGTTACCAACAGATAGACAAGCGTTTGAACGATTTAGGCGCTCGTATTACACGAATATGATTAAAAAAGAAGAAATCTCGAAAATCGGACAATTCCATAAACCGCACGGCATTAAAGGAGAATTGTCTTTTATTTTCACGAACGACGTGTTCGACGGCAGCGAATGTGAGTTCCTGATTTGTGAAATAGACAACATTCCTGTTCCCTTTCGGGTAGAAAGTTACCGGATTAAATCGGATGTCTCTGCGCTGGTCAAACTCAAAGGAATTGATTCCGATCAGGATGCCAGAAAACTGATTCATGCCGATGTCTATTTTCCCAATCAGTATATGCCGGAAATAGCATCGCCCGGAGTTACCGGCTGGGATTATTTTATTGGCTTTTCCTTAATAGATACGGTTCAGGGTGAAATTGGAGAAATTATCGACGTAGAAAGCAATACGGCCAACATCCTGCTGGTCGTGGAAGACGGAGATAACGAAATC
>JAISFI010000052.1 GCA_031263685.1 Dysgonamonadaceae bacterium
GATGAGTTATGCAAATTTGATTATGTACAATGCTGTGATACCGGGTTACAACGGCGAAAAGGACGGCAAAGACAAGCGCGTTATTGACGCTGACAGCAATCCGGAAGAAGCGGAAAAAACGTTGTTTGGGGATTAATGATTATCTTTGCATCATGAATGAATATGACAAACAGTATTTGCACTACGATACAGAAAAATGGGCGCTGGACTATTTCAACAGTGATAACGGCGGGTATCTGGTCATAGACAGGGAACGGATTACGCAGGGAAATGTCAATAAGCAGGAAAGAGGAAAATACGAAAAGGAATACAGTATGTGCCGGACATTGGCGCAAAACGGGTATAAAGTGGAGTATTTGAAAGAAATTGAAGGAAAATATGATATACGGCTGAATGGAATCCCGGCAGACCTTAAAAAGACAAAAAGTCATAACCACATTGTCGATTATGCTAAAAAGGCAATCAGGAAACAGGGAGCGGACATTGTTGTGTTTGAATTTGAAAAAGAGACAAAAAGAATACAGGAGGAACTGGACAAGTTAAAGAGAGACAGAATTAAGGTCTATTATTATTTTATTGTGGACAAATCAAAAATACACGTTCTGTAAAATGGGAGAGCCGGATTTCTCCGGCTCAACAGTAGCGCGAACCTTTCGGCACACGCCTATGAATTTTTCAAACTCACTTCATGCGCTTATTTTAAATCATGCGCACTTAGATTTCACTGCAAAGGTAAATATAATTTCCGAATTGCAAAAAAAATGTTCATTTAACCAAAAATAATAATGCAAAAATAATTGTTTTTTACTTATTGTATAAGTTATTTTTTGTAGTTTTGCAAAAAAATTACAGATATGGCAACATTGGAAGAAATCCTGTCAGGCAGTCCGAAAGATATAGTTTCCACACTGCAAACCAAGTCGATAGACTTACCGGAATGGGACGCCCTGGAAAGTGAATACAATCCGGAAAAACATCCTGTTATTACCGATTCCGGCTATATGGATATTGTCGGAGACGACGGCAGTGTCGAGGAAGTTACACGTATAACGCTAAGCCTGCAGCGTCTGGCGGCAAAACGAACGACTGAACTCTGTTTCGGTATCCCGGTAAAGCGGATATACAGCCCGCAAACCGACGGGGAAAAGGAAGTTGCAAGAGCGATTGAGGCAATCCTGAAACGCAACCGCATCGAATCGGTTAATATAGAGCGTGGGAACATGCTGTTTGCAAGCTGCGAAACGGCTACGATATGGTTTGCAACGGAAGAACCGAATACTCTGTATGGCTTTGAGAGCCGTTTGAAGCTGCGATGCCGGAGTTATTCCCCGATGAACGGCGACAGTATTTATCCCCTGTTCGATTCCGAAACGGGCGACATGATTGCCCTGTCATTCGGATATACGCGTAAAGAAGGTGATAAGGACATTGAATATCTTGACGCCTATACTGCCGACAGGCACATCCGGTACAGGAACGACGGCGACTGGATTGAGGAACTTTCGGAACAGTCCGCAATCGGCAAAATACCCGCAGTCTATTGCTGCCGTCCCACGCCGGCATGGGAGGATACGTCGAATATCGTATATGAAATCGAATGGGCGCTGTCACGCAACGGGAATTATCTGCGGAAAAACAGCAAGCCGCTCGTTGTGCTGTTCGCCGACGAGGAAATTCCATTCGGGCAGGAAAAAGGCGAAAAAGAGGAGTTTAAGAGCGCGTTTCAATATCCCAAAGGCTCCGATTTAAAATACGTAACATGGGAACAGGCTATTGAAAACCTTAAATTTTACATAAACGAACTGCGGCAGTCGTTTTTCACTCAATTACAGTTGCCGGACTGGTCGTATGAGAGTATGAAAACAACGCCCATGTCCGGCGAAGCGCGTAAACAGATGTTCATTGACGCGCAACTCAAAGTAAAAGACGAATCGGGGCGTTTGCTTGAGATGCTGGACAGGGAAATCAACGTCATCAAGGCGTTCCTGAAAATAATGATGAAAGGCAGGGAAAAGGATATTGACAATTTGCAGGTTACGACCGAAATCACGCCTTTTACAATCAGTGACGACAAGGAGATAATCTCCAATATCATGACCGCTACGGGCGGGAAGGCTATCATGTCGCAACGCGAGGGTATAGCGTTTCTGGGATGGTCTGACAATGTCGACGAAACGGTGCGCCAGATACAGGAAGAAAATAATGCAGATGCATTTGATTCAACGATATAACAAACAATTAGTTGCCGTATATCCCAAAAGTCCCAAAAATGAAACAGTACAAAAAGAGCATAATATTTCTGTTCCTTCCATATTTCCTGATACGGAACATGGTTTTTGATTACAGAAAACGGAAGGCGGTCAAAATCGCCAGAATCCGGTCTCAAAAAGAGAACCGTAAAGTGCTTGTTATTCAGTTTAACCGGCATTTTTACACGGGAACGCGCGAAGAACTGCGCAGGCGCAATAAATTCGGGGATAAGCTCCTGAAGCGTACAACCGGCAGCGGCATGCTTGTTTTCGACTATCGCAACAGCATCGTCTATACGGCAGACAATGAGCAGTTAACAATTAATAATGAACAATGAGCCGGCAAAAAACAAAAATACATCAGTTTGATCCGGTGATTTATCCGCAAAAATTGTGGATTGCCATTTCAAAGGAAGGAACCGAGTTAAATGAGATGTTCCGGCATAAG
>JAISFI010000128.1 GCA_031263685.1 Dysgonamonadaceae bacterium
TTGAATATGTCAGATACTCTAAAAGAAATAAAAAGGGTTGATAAAGAAACATTTGAAAGGATATACAATACCTGTTATTATCCGTTATGTTTTCATGCACAAAAAAGAGTAGGGAGTAAATCAACTGCTGAGGATGTTGTCCATGATGTCTTTGAGAAACTATGGGAAGAACGCGAGAGCATACATACATCGGTTCCGGCCTATTTATATCAATGCGTTACCAATGCCTGTATAAAACATCTGAAACACATCGAAGTAGAACGAAAATACAGCGGGCATGTCCGGGATATGTCCGGCATCGGCTATGACAGCAACAATCCTTTGTCCATGCTGATAGTGCAGGAAAAGAAGGACGAAATAGAAAAAGCAAAAAATTCCTTGCCCGAAAGAAGCAAAGAAATGCTTGTGCTGTGGGAAGAAGGATTAAGTTATCAGGAAATTGTAGAGAAATTGGGCATTCCTGTCGGTTCTGTAGGGCCGCAAATCAACCGAATAATAAAAGAACTGCGGGAGTACCTGAAAATAAGGGATCATACAAAAAAATGAAAAAATATTTCATCTTTTTGTATTTTTTTCCGCCTTAAACGGTCTTTATGTTTGTATATAAACGAGTGAGCACAAGTTCATCAGAATATGTACAGGTCATTGAAAATACCGATCTTGAAATGAAAAGCAAATTGCAGTCAAAACTGGAAGAGATTGCCGGCATTCTGTGCAAATCGCAGGATAAGTTTGACAATCCGGGCGTATTGTCCGGGATTTCAGGGCTTGCGCTGTTTATGTTCTACTGGTCGAGGTTCACCGGCGATTCCAAATATACCGATATTGGCAGAGACGCTTTAGCAAAAGCTGTGGAGATGATCAACAACGGGTACAGCCTGCACACCTATTGTTCCGGTATCAGCGGCCTGGCATGGACGTGCGAGCATCTTATACGGCACAGGTTTATTGACGGAGAGGATATTTCTTTTCTCAATGATTTGGAACCTTATCTGCTATCATGTATGGAAAGAGACTTTGATTCGAAGAATTATGATTTTTTACATGGCGGGTTGGGCGTTGGTTACTATTTTCTCAAAAAGGAAATGCCATCTACAATGAATAACAAAGTTCTGTATCTATGGCTAAAAGATACGGCAATAACATGTGCAGACGGTTGTCTCAAATGGGAATCAATATTGAGGAATTCCGGAAAAATCGGTTTTAACATATCGCTTTCTCATGGCATGTCGAGTATCGTATTTTTTCTGGTAAAACTGATGAAACAGTATTCGCATGTTACTGAAATTAAAGATACACTGCAGAATGCTGTCAAATATATCCTACAACAACAATTTACACAACCGAACATTTCATGTTTCCCGTCGTATTCAATGGAGAGCGAAGAAAAACCACAACCGAGCCGGTTGGCATGGTGTTATGGCGATTTAGGCATAGCTCAGGCCATTCTGCAAGCGGCGATAGCGCTCGGAGATGCAGAATACGAAAATACGGCGTTAAAAGTTCTCCTGCATAGTTGCAACCGAAAGGATTTGAAGAAAAACATTGTAGCAGATGCAGGGCTTTGTCATGGAACGTCTGGAATCTCGCACATTTACCAACGGCTGCATATAAATGTAAAAAATGACGCATTCAGGGAAACGTCGGCTTACTGGATGGAAAAAACCCTGGAAATGGCGCGGTTTGAAGATGGGCCTGCCGGGTTCAAGTCATGGCGCGGAGAAGGGAATAGATGGGAAAACCGTTATCCTCTTTTAGAGGGAATTGCCAGCATAGGATTAAGCGTTATGTCGTACCTGAATCCGGCTCTTATGGACTGGGATGAATGTCTGTTGTTAAGTTAATCTCTTTGTTGTTATGATTAAATGGATTTATATTGTCCTTGCAGCATGGGCGCTGATCGGATGTAGCAACACCGGTACAGGGGAATATTTTGTGAGGTCAATTCCTGTCGTGTGCGACTATCCGTTCAACGATACCTCGAAGTTTGCTGTTACCTGCCGCGTGTGGGGACTTTTGAAATATTATCATCCGAACGTAACCGCAGGAAAATTCGACTGGGACAAGGTATTGCTGGACATGCTGGACAGAATTAATGACGCCCTGACGCCAGAGGAAGTCAATGCCGAATTGATGCGGATGGTTCGCACTGCGGGGAAATATAAGCGTTCAGCAGACAAAGCATGGAACGATTCGCTGAATATGAACGTAAGCCTGTGCTGGCTGGATCATTCGTTTATCAACGATTCCCTCCGGCAGACATTGAAGGATATTGCCTCCTTGACGGTAAAACAGCCATCTCATTATGTGAACGCAAAGGAGTTCACCGGCGCTCTCGTTTTTACCAATGAGAAAGACTATGCTATGATAGACATCATGGACTACAAATACAGACTGCTGGCTCTTTTCAGATACTGGAACGTGATATATTACTTTTTCCCGTACAAATACATGATGGATCAGCCGTGGGATGAAACGTTAGAGGAATTTATTCCCCAATTCATGAAAGCCATACATACCCGGTTGTACCGCGAAGCCGTAATAAAGCTGGCAACACGGCTGAATGACGGGCATGCCACGTCGTCAGTACTGGATTTTCCGCATGGACTGTACCGGAGTTTGTGTGTCGTGGACGATTTTACGGTTGTCAGAACCCCGTTCGAAAAAAGCTTATTGAAAAGGGGAGATATTATTTTGGGTATAAACGGAAAAGACATCAAAACGGTAAGGGACAGTATCACGGTTTTCATTCCGTCATCCAATAAACTTTATACAAATAATATTGTCAGCGAAACGGTATGGCAAACAATTACAGATGGCGCAATACTGGAGGTATTGAGGGATAAACAAAAATTAATCATTCACGAACAGAAACGTCCTGCCCGAAACAGACAATCATCAGATACTGCGGATGCCTGTAAAATGATGCCGGGAAATATCGGTTATGTCGATTTAGGGTTACTGGAACGGTCCGATGTTGCCGTAATGATGGATAGATTGAAAAAAGCTGGAGGTATCATTTTTGATTTAAGAAACTATCCGAAATCTTGCGATGGCTGCTGGGATATTTGTCGCCGCTTGACCTCAACTCCAATATACCAATACGGGCAAGCCATTAAAGTAGATTTGTCTCATTGCGGTGCGTTTGAAAAACATGATTTGTATGTCAGATCGCAAGAAAAAGCGGAAAAAGACGTATATAACGGTATAGCGATTGTACTGACGGATGCATTGACAGCAAGTGCAGGAGAAACAATGGCTATATGTTTCAGGATTCACGGTGCAACACTGATCGGTACGCCGACGGCAGGAGCTAATGGAGATATCGCAACTCTGCTATTGCCGGGTAATATCAATGCTCGCTACTCTTCTATTGGTTTCTTTTATCCGGATGGCGAGGAAATGCAACGGAAAGGCATTATCCCCGATATCGAAGTTTATCCCACCATGGAAAGCATCATGGAAGGAAAGGATGAAATTTTGGAACGGGCAATAACGTATATAAACGATTTAAAATGAAAGACGATGTAGAGGAGTTTTGCAATTTCCCGACGCTTTCAGCAAGCCGATGTCGGGAACGCCGAATGTCGGCGTATCAACTAAATTTAGATATTTTTAGTATTAATCATAAAATAAATTGTATATGTCAGTAAAACTCAGCAAGCTGGTGTTAAAGAAGGAAGTGATTTCCAATCTTAATGACCAGTCTCAATCGAGGATTAAGGGTGGGCAAGGAACAGGGGACTATTTCTGTTCAAACACAGGTTGTGTAGCTTGTATTATTGATCCGCCTCCTCTTCCCCTTGAATCTTATGACTGTGAAGGTGACGACACCAATTTTGTGGATGAAGGCGGTGATTGTTACTCGCAGGATATGGAAATATGCCGGGCCGTACGCGTAGTTTCATGAGGTAGAAGCAGGTCTGTGGCAAGCGAATTGCAGCCAATGTACATGAAGTTTGTCACAGCCTTTTCTTTAAATTCAATTCATGTGGAAACCCATAGTTGATACCGGCAAAAGAGCGGACATTCTGCGGAAAATTACCGAAATAGCCGAAAAGTTGTACGAAGTTCCCTGCAATAGGGAATCCTCAGGCTTATTGACAGGTAACGCCGGCATTGCCCTGTTTATGTATCATTATGGGATGTGGTGCGGAAAAGAGGCTTTTTATGAAAAAGCGCTTGATCTGCTTTCGGGATGTATTGATTTCTGCCATGAAAACCGAAGAATGCTCTATTCCTTCTGCAACGGAGTTGCCGGGCTT
>JAISFI010000164.1 GCA_031263685.1 Dysgonamonadaceae bacterium
ATGATAATTTCCGGATTGCTTCAGGCTTCGCCTTCGCAATGACGTGGAGAGAGAAGCCGCAATGATGATGCTCTCTACACGTCATTGCGAGCCGCTTGCGGCGAAGCAATCCAGCAGGCAGCAGGACATGACATGCCCCGCTCGGCGTAGCATCTTTGCTACGTCGTGCTAAAAGCAAGCGTCCACGCTTGCAGTGTATATGTTGCATGGCTGGAGCCTTGCTTTTAATTCGGCGTAGTGTGGACGCTACGCCAAGCAGAGACGTTGCACGCAATGCTCTTGAATATGTTAAAAATAAATAATTGTTATGGTAGCTTTGTTCTTTTTCCGATGCACCTATCGGTCTTCGTAAGTAGAATTTACACCAATATAGATGTGTGTGTGTGTGTGTGTGTGTGTGTGTGTGTGTGTGTGTGTGTGTGTGTGTGTGTGTGTGTGTGTGTGTGTTACGAAATTATTTGGAGCTTCCAAATAATTCTCGTTAAAAAAATACAAATTCGTACTATTCGTTTTCACAACCATCATCATAAAGATTTTTAGTTTTAAAATCTTGGGCGCAAAAGTAATGCAAAAAATTGAAAACAAAAATATTTGGAGATATTTTTTAAAACTAAAAGTGAAAAACTATAAAGGGTGAATTTGAAATTGTTGTATCCTAAACCCGAAAGATTAAATGTAAATAACCCTCAATGAAGCGAAGCGATTGAGGGTTACGAAGTGCATCTCTCCTCACAAGGAGGTTATAATGAATGACGATAAATGTCACAATAACTCTTCTATCGCTCCCTGTATTTTTTCATTTCCCGGATAACCGGTAAATTGATGTTTCATTTCGCCTTGACGGTCATAAATCAGATAAGTAGGGATGCCTGAGAATCCCAAACTATCCAGCAAGTACTTCCATTCTTCCCTGTTGAGATAATAATGCTCTCCGATAATACTTTGTATCTGTTTATTCCACAATTCCTTAGGTGATGACTGGTTTGTGAGATAAACAAAAACGACCGGTTTGTCTTTCATGGCATATTTTATTTCCCTGATTCGCAACATGGCCTCCATACATGGCTGACACCATGTTGCCCAGAAATCAACGAGCACCACCTTGCCGTTATATCGGGAAATGATGGTATTCAGAAGCTGTTCTTTGGGTACGGATGGCGTTTCATGAACAGCCAGACTGTTCTTTTGTGCCGAAAGCTGGACAATATCTTCATTTTTCCGGAAAAGAATCCGGGTAATTTCTCCTTCTCCAAAATAGGATTTTATGTTTTCTTTTTGTGTATCCGATAAGGGAGCCAACTCGTCATTGAATTGGCGGGCGTAAGCCTGTGCTGCCAGCATGTCGTAAAACTGACCGGAATCAAATCCGACTAGATCAGTCAATGTCATTTTAACTTCTTTCTGCCATTCGTCCACTGGAGTATCCGCAATTTGCGGGATATTTAATCCCGGAGCGGAAATCAGCCGCTGCATCATCTCCGAATAGTGACCACTGTAAAAGTATTGCGGGTCATTCAGATTAAACGATTGCAGGAAAGAATAATAGGCAGCATCCGGATCGACCTGGAGAGAATCCCTTCCGTATGTCATTTCCAGTATCTCTTTATAGGACAGCAGGCGTCCTTTTAAATAAAACAAAGACAAATCTTTCAAGAAATAATCCCTGGCGGCATCTGAAAGTTTTGCCCCCTCCATTGCATAATCTATCCTTGTTTTCATCATGCTCATTTCACGTTGCGCGTACTCTTGCGGCGTTATTTGCGCGTGCGGCGTCTCACTGCGGTGAGATGTAAATCTATCAACGATATTCCCGAAATTTTCTTTATCTTTTTTTGTTAAAAGATTTAATTCCTTTGCTTTGGAAATCTTGAATTTGCCCGTCCAATCGAACTTGAGTTCTACCTCAGTTTCTTCGCCGGCAGATAAAACAGTAATAATAGCGCCACCATAACCTGTTGGTACAATATATGCAAGAACAGCGGAACATTCAACCGGAACCTCGATTTGAAAGCGACCGTCGCTTTCCAGCCGAACTTCATAGATGCTTTCCTCGGCCGTAACCGGATTCGGAAAGCGGAGATCCAAGGTAGATAATCCCGGAACAGGATTGATGACTTTGCCAGACAGTCTGGCTGTTCCCGCTTTAATTTGCGGGTCGGGAAATTGATCTCTGCCCGGCTGCTGCGTACATGAAAAGAGGAAAATACAGATACCAATACATGGGAAGCCTCTGAGAATTTTTTTAATGTAATTCATGCTGCAATTACTTTATTGATTTCCCAAATGCTTCGCCAGGAAGCCCATCGTACACTTATACATCATCAGGCTATTTTCTTCATGCCCGAATCCATGTCCTTCGTTGTATTTCACCAAATACGGAATAGCGAAGCCTTTGGCGCGCAATTGTGTCACAATCTGGTCGGACTCGTTGATGTTGACGCGCGGGTCGTTCGCGCCCTGAATCACAAACAGGGGTTTCTTGATTTTGTCAACCTGATACACCGGCGACACTTCTTTCGCTATTTCCGCTTCTTCCGGATTGTCCAGGTCGTACCAGATTTCCTTCACCATTTCTTTGAGCGGTTTCCAGTATTCGGGAAACGATTCGAAGAAGGTGAAAATGTTGGATACGCCGACGTAATCTACGCCGCAAGCGTATAGATCGGGCGTTTTAATCAGTCCCATGAGCGTGGCGTACCCGCCGTGGCTGCCGCCGTAAATCGCAATTTTATCCGTATCAATCCAGCCTTGCGCAATGGCATATTTTACGCCGTCTTCCA
>JAISFI010000002.1 GCA_031263685.1 Dysgonamonadaceae bacterium
ACGGCAGGCGTATAATCGGGGTTTATCTCCGCGAAACGTTCGACAATGACGTTCCCGGTTTCACGTTCGTAGTCGCCTTCGATTTCCGTTTTTGTCATCGGGCGGGTACAGGGAATATCATCCTTAAAATAGTCAGCGTGCGTAGTGCCGATGTTCGGAATGTTGCGTCCTGCCTGCGCCCAGGCGGTCGCATACGTCGAATGGGTATGCACCACGCCGCCGATATTGGGAAATGACCGGTACAGTACCAGATGCGTAGCTGTGTCGGAGGAAGGCTTCAACCGCCCTTCGACGATTTTGCCTTCCAAGTCCACGACAACCATGTCGTCCGCTTTCATATCGTCGTATGAAACGCCGGAGGGTTTGATAACCACTAATTTTTTTGCTCTATCTATTGCACTAACGTTACCCCAGGTAAAAATGACCAATCCGTGTTTAACCAAGTCAAGATTGGCATGAAAAACCGTTTGTTTTAATTCTTCCAACATGTTATTCTATTCTATTCTATTTATCTATTTTAATAGTAACTCCATCGGTGAATTTTCCGACTTTTATTTCGGCGTCTTCGAAAATTTAACTTTCTCCATGCTTTTGTTTGCATTGGACATGCTGTTGCGTCGAGATAAGACGTAGCGTTACGTCGCATTTAAACGTACTGCTGCGTCGAGGTTAAACGCAGCGTTACGTCGAGCCTCGACGCAACAATGCGTCTTATCCCTGCGCCGACAGGCGTCATTCAACAACCAGCGGCGTTTCGTAAACAATGGTGCGTGCGACGTTCAACAGCGTGCTTCCGTTCGAGAACCTTGTTATGCACCACGCCGTCCTGTACGGACGAGCCGCCGAGGACGGATTCGAGAACGATGTCGTCGCGTTCGTTGAGTATTACCAGAATCGTTTCGTAGCGCAACTCGGAACGTTCCTTGACAATGCGACTTGCAATGTCTTCGTTGCGAACCGTATGCCCGATTGTGGACACCTCACCTGAATAGTCGTTGTCTACGTCCTGCGTCAAAAAGTTCAGACGCAGCCAGATTTTCCAAATGTATTCAATTACTTTTGCCATGATGCTTATATGATTTAATGCGATTCATTTATTTTGCAAACATCAATGTTCCATAACCCATTTGGTCGTAGCCGCCGCTGGTGGAGCCGTAGTCGCCCGCTCCGCCGTCGCTGAAACCGCGAGAGGCATTTTCGCGCATTTTCGTTACCCATTCTTGAGCATACCTGTCCGGTAAACCGTAATCGGAAGCCAGGCGGTGAACCAGTTCCCATGCGGGGCGTACGGTTCCGCGTCCGTCACTCGACAGGACAGGATTGTTGTATTCGCAGTTGGTATAATGCGTATAGGGAACGCGGGAAATGTCATAGGTGAAACCGGTCATCGTATAATTACTGCCTTCCTCTGCACCGATATTGTATTTACCGGTATATTCGCACATGGCATGGGCGCGATTGTCGTCGTAAGTATATAAATCGGTGCCGACATTTTTCGCCATCTGACAGAAAACTCCCATCAGACTGACGCAAAGCGTGGCATGTCCCTGGTCGCGTCCCGATTCATTGCTTTGTCCCAGCGTTTCGGGCGAATCGGGGTCTTGATGAAGATAGGGGACGGCATTTTTTATACCGCCTGTACCGATACCTCTTTCGAAATATTTGATTGCTTCATTAATTTTGTTTTCGTCATCGGTGAGGATACCGATTGAAAGTACGGCGGTCATATTGGCCAAATCCCAGTTCAACCATGTATGCATTGGACAGGCAGGGTCGTGCGATTGAAGAAAGTGGCTGGCCTGTTTGTAAAACACATCGACCATCCATTTTTTGAACGCTTCAAAATCGGCTGCCGCCCATTTGTCGGACGTTCCAAGAATTTCTCCCGCGTTGGCCAGTTGATGAATTTGAATGGCAATCAGATGTTCATTGGGGTCGATAAATTCTCCTTTGGAATTGACAATGTATCCGACACAGGTTTTTGCCCAGTCGTTCAGGATTTTAATGCCGGTTGTGGCGTAAGCGTCATTCCCCGATATTTTCCACCTCAAAGCCAACTGATACACCGAAGCCGCATCGTACATCAAATTGGTGTAATTGGTGTGAACGCCATTATACCAGTCACCTGCAATGCCTGCATTTACCCAGCGGTCATTCAGGGCAGCCCAGTTGGTGGCATCGAGGCGGGCAAGTTTCTTAACAGGAGTAGCCGTCCAAGTGCTTTGAGCGTGTTTGCTTTGTTCCAGATGGTTGAAAGCATTTGCCCAGGGTTGCTCGCTTGCCTGCACTTTTGATTTCACAAAGGCAAAATCGGCTTCGGTATGCAGCATACAGGGGTGATTGATGGTTATTTTATTCGCAGGATTGTCCGGCTCAGGCGTATCGGAAGCGCCTTCGTTTTTGCAGGAAATAAATATTACGCTGCAAACAACCATTCCTGTTAAGAATAGAATTGCTGATTTCTTTATCATTTGTTTATAAGATTTTAAAGATTACTCTAACAGGGTGGATAGTCCTGTTAGAGTAATAATGTTTATTATTCGGCGCTTACAAAAGCCGCCAATTCTTCCAGCGTTTTGAAAGTGCGGCACCAGTAGAGGTCATAACTTGACGCGGGGTCAAGAAAATCGGCAATGATAAATTTGAACTGTACGAGGTCGAATCTCGTCCTGTCTGTTGGATTTGCATTGTCGAAATTGCCTGTCAAATCGTAATAGAGAACGTTGGGTGTTGTGGTTGAAATCTCGCTTGCGTTCAGCAGTGACCACGAATTATTTGCATTGCCGGCGCCAATGTAATTGTAGCCGATTGTCGTAGGATTAGTGTTATATAGTTCAAATTTAACGGTTCCTACGCTGTTGTTTCCGGGTTGTAACTTGGACAGTAAGCCGATTTTCAATGCAACATATCGGTAAGTTGTCGGGGTTATTGTCAGTATTTGTCCCGACCCGTTAGTTACTAACGACAAATCGCCACGATATTTGCCTGAAAGCCCCATCTGTACTACGGTTTTTTCGCCGTCGAGAACAGGAACAGCATCGTTTCCTACGCTCCATACCCCAAGTCCATCGGTAAATGAGTACCACAAACGACCTGCAGCAACGGCAACATTTACTCTTCGTACAATATCTCCCGCCGTCGCAGTGATAACAGCCATAGCGCCGTCCATGCAATTTACGATCAGTTTGCCCGAATTGCTTACGCTGATTGCCGCTTCGTTGTCGCTTTCCCATTTGATTGCCGAAATGGTCGCATCAGCTGGCGTAACATTGAATTTTATTTGATATTCCTGTCCGTATCCGAGTCTTTCGAGTTCGGGGTCGTTCGGGATTTCAAATGTTTCGACCGGGATTGATTGCATGACGTTTACCGTTGTGGTCGCCGAAGGTTGCTGTCCGGGATTCTGGTCGTCGGCAGTAACGGTGATTACCGCCAAGCCTTGCCCTCTTCCTCTTACCTGTCCGTTATCATCCACCGTCGCTACTTGCGGATTGCTGCTACTCCATTTATAGCGGACAAATGTGGGAGGGTCGCCCGATTCGGTAGTATAAGTAGCACCGAGCTGGAGGTTTTCTCCGACTGCAATTAACTCCGACGTTCCACCGGTGATGCTTACGCTGTTCATGTAAACATAACGGTCAAGCACTCTCACCGTTCGGGAAGGCGTTGCGGCAGCCGGGCCAAAACCGATGGCGGGAGTAATCCTCACAATGGCTGTGCCGGCATTGACTGCCGCTATTTTGCCGGTTTCGCTGACCGAAACAACCGATTCGTTGGAAGAACTCCATTTTGTATCGGGAAAAGTGACGCCTTTCGCCGGTAAAGCAGTGTAATTTAACTGCAACTCCTGTCCTTTCAGCAGGCAGATAGTCGTAGCATCTGCATCGTAGTCAGTTGCTTCTATATTTATCTCCGAAATAGCGATTGCTTCTTCGGCAGGACTTCCAAAGTCCTTATCCTTGTCGCAGCTTATCAGTGCAAAAATTACGATAAAACCTACGATAATATTCTTTATTTTCATATCTATACTGTTTAATTATAAATTATTAATTTGCTGTCCATTCCGGATTTTGTCCCAAACTCGGATTTAATTGACGCTGGTCGGCAGGCAGCGGAAGCAGATAATTCTTTTCCGACCACGAGCGTCCGCTTTCCATGATAAGACATCCTTCGGCATTCTTACCCCTGGCGCTTTCGGTTCCCCACGATGTTTCAAACTGCGTGCCTGTCCATTTTATCCCCAAAATATCCTGCGGCATTTCGGTTTCGGCTGTTTTCCACCGTTTGAGATCGTCGATGCGGAACCCTTCGAAGTACAATTCTACCGTACGTTCGCGGCGGATTTCTTCGCGCATGTTAAGTCCATTACCGGTTACCAGTTCGTTGCTTAATTTCGGCATTTCCGGGTTTACGCGCAAGCGCACCAGGTTGAGCGACAAATCAAGGTCGTCATTGCTGATAGCGTCGTCGCGTTCATAAATGGCTTCGGCATAATTTAAAAGCACTTCGGCATAGCGGATGATGGGGAAATCGTATCCTTCGTAATAGTCAATCACTTCGCGTTCCGTACCCCATTTCTTATTCTGATAACCGCTACCACTGTTTGCATTGCATGTAAGTGCATCTTTTGCGTCTTCGCCGTCCATTCCTTTCCAGTCGATGCGGCAACTGCCCGGGTCGTTAACCCAGTATTTTTCGCCATCTTGCAGGAAGCAGTTTCTCATGCGGTTATCCCTGTTCAGGAACTCGGAAGTCTTCGTTGCATAACTCTGAAATTTTGTGGTTTTGTTGATGGGAAGACCATCGCTGCACAAGTACAGGTTTACAAATTTGCGGTTTATAAGAAAAGCGTTTCCTACCGCACCGTGTGTAATATTGATGTTGAAACGTGACAAATCGTTGTCGTGGCGGCGATAGAAAATATATTCTTTGTTGCTCGCTTTCGTAAGTCCCGCCACCGGCGTACTTTGCGCGTCTTCGAGCGTAAAAAGATATCTGTAAGCCATATCGCCCAGCGCGGCAGGTTTGAACAGTTCGTAACCGCTGTTTAATATTACTTCTTTTGCGGCATTGGCGGCTATGCCCAGCAAGTCTTTGCCTCTTGTTTCGTTTCCTCTGAATTTCTGCCATGTTCCTTCATAGAGGGCAACGCGCGACAGAAATGCGTAAGCAGCATATTTGTCGATTCGCCCGTTTTCCGGCGCTGTTTCCGGCAGTTTTGCGGCGGCGGCGCTCAAATCCTCGATGATGAAATCAATGACGTCGCCTCTGTCGTCGCGGGCTTTGTTCATTTCCGGCGAATTGATGTCCATCACATCTCTTATAATGATGACGTCGCCAAAAAGTTGCACCAGTTCAAAATGACAGTAGGCGCGAAAAAAATACGCTTCGCCGACGTACTGCTCTATCGCTTCGCTTCCCGTATAGTTTGCCGCATTTTTCAGCAACAAATTGGTACGCCGGATATTATTGTAATTTCCGGTATAGTTCCCGTCCGATTCTGTTATGGAATTATTTCCGTGACTGAAAGGGTTGACAGCGTTCAGCGGTATAATCAAATCGGAACGCAAATCGGAGTGTGGACCATCGTTGTAGATATTAGTAAAATCGCGCGTCCAACCGTAGAAATTGTTGGCGAAATACTTGAAATCGTTCGACGATTCCCAGATATTTCCGTCGGCGAGCTGGTCCAGTGGGTCTAAATCAAGACACGAAGTCATTGTCAGCGACAATCCCATTATTATCAATAAAAATGCTTTTATTCTTTTCATTTTAATTATTATTTAAGCGTTAAAAAGTCAAATTTAATCCGAAAGTAACAGTACGTACAAAAGGAAAGCGTCCTACACCGGAAACGGCCATACTTGCTTCAGGATCCCAATTGTCGTGTGTTTTTGTAGTTTCCCAAAGGTCTGTTCCTGTAACATACAGTCTGCAAGAGCTGATAAACTTTGTTTTGTTGAGCACCGGCGCCGGAACATTGTATCCCAGCGTAACATTTTTCAGCCGGAGATACGCGCCGTCTTCCACCGTCCATGAAGAAGCCACATAATTATAGTCGTTTATTGTACCGTTATTGGTATAGGTCGGATAACGCGCGTCCCGATGTTCCGGTGACCAGGTGTCACCCACCGACTGGTCTGTTGCATTCAGATATACGCCCCTCATCGGAACCGTCCAGGTATTGTCCTGTGTGCGGAAAATCGTTCGCTTTCCGGCTCCCTGAAATACAGCCGAGAAATCAAAATTGTTCCAGCTCAGCCCGAGATTGAAAGAATATGAAATCTTTGGGTCATCGGAACCGAGCCAGTGAAGATCGTTATAATCCAAAATTTCATCTCCGTTTGAATCTTCAAACATATTGTCGCCCAAGCGTATGGCATCGGTCAATCCGATGGTGTTGCCTGTAACGTATTTGTTGAGATAATCCTGTCGCTGTTCCTCCGTCTGGATTTTTCCGGTGTATTTGTATCCGAAAATGCTGTTGAGCGGATAGCCTTGTTGCTGTGCCCTGAATCCCGCCGCGAGCACCGATGTCGTACCGATGTCGGTCAGTTCGTTATCGTAGAAAGTGAACGTACCTCCCACGCTGTAACGTACAGAGCCTATTTTGTCGGACCAGTTCAACATGCCTTCATATCCATGCGATTCAAATTTTCCCTTATTGGAATATCCGGCATTGTCGCCAAGAATACCCGGGTAAACAATGGTAATAAGCATGTTGTTGTTCTTTTTCTGAAACAGGTCGATGGAACCTGTCAACCGGTTCTTCAGTATGCCGAAATCCAGACCCACATTGTAGTTGTGGATTTTTTCCCATTCGCGACCGGATGAAGCGATTTTTCCATTGGTATTGATAATGGTTGCTTTACCGTCGCCCAGCAACGCCCCGCTTTGAGAGGTGAAGTTGTAAAGTTGTTGCCCTTCGTAACGGTCGATACCGCTCTGATTTCCCACAATACCGTAAGAAAGCCTTAATTTCAGATTGTCGAATACCGACTGGTTTTTCATGAACGTTTCTTCGGTAATTCTCCAGCCACCCGAAACGCCCCAGAACAAAGCCCAGCGATTTTCTTTAAATCGCGACGAGCCGTCGTAACGCAGAAGTCCTTCCAACAGATATTTTTCCCTGTAATTATAGTTCAATCGCGAATAATACGACAGGATGGCTTCGTGCCATTTCTCTCCCCTGTTGTTGGTCAGGGTAATATCGCCTGCACCGTTGATTGCATCAAGCGATGACTGAATATCCTTTACCGAAACGCCGAAATAGTCGTATTGCGTCAATTCATACTGCGTTCCCGCCATTGCATTCAAGTTATGAACGCCATTAAATACCTTACTGTAATTGAGGTAAGCCGATAAACTGTAAAAATCCCTGTTTGCAGCGGTTTTTTGATAGGATGTGTTTGCCTGCTTCCCAACCGCCACATTGCCGTTTTCTTTTGTGCCTGCATAGTTGAATGACTTTATAACCAGATTTTTAACATCGCGTGTGGCACTCGACGTATTGTATCCAAGATTACTGATCAGGTCGAAATTTTCATGTAGTTTGATTGTGAACTGCTCGCTGATGTTTACCTCCGATACTTTCAGCCGGTTATCGCCGCCAAGTTCTGCAAACCAGTTGGGCGACAGCCACGTTCCCCACGAATAAGGCTTGCCGTCGATTGTCGCGGCAGGCAGTCCGGGTTGCGGATAACTGCTCGTCAGCGCCTGGCCTATTTGCGACGGCACGACCTGATCCTGGCGGTTGTAAGCAATCATTGACTCCAACTTTACCCTCTCTGTCAGTTGAAATGTGTTCGACAGGCGAATGTTGTAACGCGAATTACTGTTGTTACCCCATTGCAGGTTACTGTCATCGAACATATATCCGAGCGAGAGGCGATAAAGGTTTTTTGCCGTGCCGCCCGAAACAGCGAGATTATGCTGCGTTGATGCCGCGTCGCCGAAAAGAATATCTGTCCAGTTCGTGTCGATATAAGGCAACTCCATTACATCACTAAAAGCACCACCCGGGAAAGGATTGGCACTATGGTCGAAATCAATATAGCGGCCTGCATACTGCTTGGCAAGGCTGGCATACTGAATCCACACATCGCTTTCGGTATAGCCGTCGTTGTATCGGGCTTGCAGAGCTGCGTCCGCCCATTGCTCCATCGACATCAAATGCGGCTGCAAACCCACCCGCTTGTGCGAATAGGAAGCATTGTATTCAACTTTAGTTTTTCCTTCGACCGCGCGTTTTGTTGTGATAAGCACAACGCCGCCCGCCGCCCGAGAACCGTAAATAGCCGCTGATGCATCTTTTAGAAAATTCACAGACTGAATATCCTGCGGGTTGATATTACGCATGGCATTCGTGCCTTCGTAGGCAACGCCGTCAATAACTATTAACGGGTCGGCGCTGTTTGTCGATACGGCGCCACGCAGTTTCATTCCCCAACTCTCGTCGCCCGGCGCCGACGAATTTCGGGTAATGACAACTCCCGGAACCTCTCCCTGCATCGCCTGCAACGGGGAAGACAGCGTGCCTTTGTCCTGTAGCTGCCTGTCCGAAACGGATGTAACAGCGCCTGTAAGCGTTGCTTTCTTCTGCACCCCATAACCGACGACAACAACTTCGTCCAACTGTTCCACGTCTTCCTCCAACCGTATCTGCAAGTTGGTTTCATTACCGACTGGTATTTCCTGCGTTTGGTAACCGATGTAGGAAATGACCAATACCCCTTTTTCCGGTACGCTGATCGAAAATTTTCCGGATATATCCGAAACGGTTCCATTCGTCGTACCCTTCACCATAACGCTGGCTCCGATAATATCTTCGCCGCGTTCATCCGTAACTGTTCCGGTAACCGTCTTTTGTGCATACGCTCCGGAACACAGCCCCATCATAATAATAGACAGGAAACAAAGTTTGAATAAATTTTTCATTATATAAAATTGATAAAATTGATTTCGACGGCAAAAGTACCGAATGTGAAAAAGCCCGATTATACTGTTTTGTCCAAAATGTTAGGGTATTTTATCCAAATCGCTTGTTTTTACTGGATTAGAACAAGAAAAAAGAAGGGATGCGGAAATGATTCGCATCCCTTCTTTTTCAATTTTCGGTCAGGCAACCAATTAATAATGTCTATTTTGGTAATGTATTTTCTCTTTTTATTCCGCAAAAATATGAAGCAAATCAACTATCCGCATTTCCTTTCCTGTATTGAGTGGGCGTCACGCCAAATTCTTCCTTGAAGTATTTGTTGAAATATTTTATATCGTTTACTCCGACCATCCACGAAATTTCCGAAATGGTGTGAGTGCTTGTCTGTAACAGCTGCGCGGCGCGTTTCAACCGGATGGAACGGATAAAATGATTGGGAGTTTGCCCTGTAATGGATTGAAATTTCGGATACAGGTTACTCCGGCTCATACTTAAATCCCTGCTCAGGTCATCGTTTGAATAATCGGGATTGCAGATATTTTTTTCAATCAGTTGAAGCGTTTTTTGGATAAATTCTTT
>JAISFI010000107.1 GCA_031263685.1 Dysgonamonadaceae bacterium
ACGATTTCTCCGTTTTCGAGATGCCGTCGCAACACTTTGGTCAGGTCGTTCAATACTGCGAGCGTGTCGGTGTCGCTTACTGTGGTCGAGCCTTCGGCGATTTCCTTACTCAGCTTGCGGAACGTCAGTTCGCCGCTGGATTTAGCCGAAGCATACCATCTCTTAGGCGCCGCTGGATTGGCGGGATTGCCTTTTTCTACTGTCACAAATTTTACAGACATAACAAATAAATTTTTAGTGAATAAATAAATGAAAATAAAGTTTCTCTCTCCGCTCTGCGTAGCGTGGACGCCAAAGTCGTCAACTTAATCGCGAAATACAGGTTCGTCATTGCGAAGGCGAAGCCTGAAGCAATCCATAGTGTATATTTTAGTTGGATTGCTTCGCTTCGCTCGCAATGACGGGAAACGATTTTTCTTAAGTTGACGACATTGGCGTGGACGCTACGCCGAGCTGCGCGTAACGTCCTGCTGCTGGATTGCTTCGCCGCAAACGGCTCGCAATGACGTGTAGAGAACATCGTCATTGCGAAGGCGTAGCCTGAAGCAATCCAGACAATAATTATTTGGATTGTTAAAAATAAATAAAATCCGTGGTAGCTTTGTTCTTCTTCCGATGCACTAATCGGCCTTCGTAAATGGAATTTACACCTTAATATAGATGTGTGTGTGTGTGTGTGTGTGTGTGTGTGTGTGTGTGTGTGTTACGAAATTATTCGGAGCATCCAAATAATTTTCGTTAAAAAGATATAATTCTATATTCTTCGTTTCCACAACCATCATGTATACACGTTTAGTTTTTAACTTTGATTTTTAAAAAACTCGCCGCAAAAGTAATGTAAAAAATTGAAAAACAAAATATTTGGAGAAACTTTTTAAAACTAAAAGATAAAAACTAAAAGTTGTGCGAAACGCGGCAAACAAGCGTCAGCCAACTTCTAATCCTTATCTTTTAGTTCTTAACTCTTAGTTCAGACTAAATATCCAGCCACCGAACATAAGCGAAATCCATGCGATGCGGAAGATCCGGATTTTTAGGATAAACACGTATGCCAATCTTATGGCTTCCTGTTTCACGACTGGTGATTATCGCACTGAAATACAGTTTACTACCTTCTGTTTTCACTAAATTAAATTCGAAAACATCGCTTATTTCCTGTCTGTTTTTATCCGTATTGAAGATCGTATCGATCAGTTCGATGCCTAACATACCTTTCATGTCTTTTCTGTCGATGGTCACTTCAAAAGAAACTTTTTCTCCCACTTCCGTACCGGCAACGAACATTTTCTCGTCATATTTTACCTCCAGCACTTCCAATTGATCCCAGTGAGTGGCAACGTCTTCTTTCCAGGTGGCGATTTCTTTTGCTTTTGCATAGTTACCGGCAGACAAGACTTTAGACCGATCGGCCAATTTAGTGTAAAATTTATTGATATAGTCGTCTATCATCCGCTTGGTGGTATAATGAGGCGCTATTTTACAAATAGAGTTTTTGATGTACTGTATCCATTCGGGAGAATATCCTTTGGTATTTTTGGCAAAATACAGGGGGATTACTTCATTTTCGAGCAACGAATAGATGGTTGCCGCGTCTAATTGATCCTGATATGCCTGGTTTTCGTAGGTACGTTTATCTGTCAACGCCCAGCCGGCAGTTTTTCGGTAGCCTTCATACCACCATCCGTCGAGTACCGAGAGGTTTAGTACACCGTTCATTTCTGCTTTTTCGCCGGAAGTACCAGATGCTTCCAGGGGTCGAGTAGGAGTGTTCAACCATACGTCTACACCGGAAACCAATCGTTTGGCCAGGCGCATATCGTAGTTTTCCAGGAAAATGATTTTTCCGAGAAATTCGGGACGCCGGGAAATTTCAACAATTTGTTTGATCAATCCCTGTCCGCCACCGTCGGCCGGATGCGCCTTACCAGTGAACAGGAATTGTACCGGATGAATGGGGTCGTTGACGATTTTTGCCAGACGTTCCAAATCGGTAAACAATAGATGCGCCCTTTTGTAAGTCGCAAAACGGCGGCCAAATCCGATGATCAGCGCATTTTGATTGATCTTTTCAAGGATAGAAACTACTTGTGAAGGGTCGCCCTGATTTTTGAGCCAGTTGCCTTTAAATTCTTCCTGAATATAACCGATTAGGCGTTTTTTCAGGTATTGACGGATGTCCCAGATTTCTTTGTCCGGTATGTTTTGTATTTCTTCCCAGATAGCGGGGTTGGATTGATCTTTGTAGAAATTCTTGCTGAAAATCCGTTCGTAAAAACGCTTGATTTCGGAGGCAGCCCAAGTTGGCATGTGCACGCCGTTCGTTACATAGCTAACGTGCAATTCTTCAGGGAAATAGCCTTTCCATACGGGAGCAAACATATTTTGAGAAACTTTTCCGTGAAGTAAACTTACGCCATTGGCTTCCTGACAGGTGTTCAGTGCAAAAACGCTCATGGAAAACTTGTCTTGCGAGCCGGGATTTTCTCTGCCCATATCCATCAACTCCTGCCAGTTAATGCCCAGCAAGTCGGGATATCTGCTCATGTATTTGTTGAACAGCGCTTCGTCGAATGAATCGTGACCGGCAGGTACCGGCGTGTGACAGGTATAAAGCGCCGATGCACGGACAACTTCAAGGGCTTGATTGAAAGTCAGGTTGTCGTTATGGATATAATCGACCAGGCGTTGGATGTTGATGAGCGCTGCATGTCCTTCATTACAGTGGTATACCTCTTTTTTGATACCTAACTTGTTCAGCATCATGATGCCGCCGATACCTAACAGATATTCCTGTTTGATACGGTTTTCCCAGTCTCCACCGTACAGAACGTGAGTGATGGAGCGATCCCATTCGCTGTTTTTATCAATATCCGTATCCAGCAGATAGAGCGATATCCGTCCCACCTTAACCTGCCATATATTTGCATATACCGTGTGATTGGAGTAGGGAACTTCAAGTACCATCGGACTGCCGTCCGGGTTGGTAACTTGTTTTACGGGAAGTTCGTTGAAATTTTGCGCTTCATAGCTGGATATTTGTTGTCCGTCGATGGAAAGCGTTTGGGTGAAATATCCGTAGCGGTACAAAAAGCCCACGGCGCAGAGGTCAACATTGCTGTCGCTGGCCTCCTTGATATAGTCGCCGGCCAAAACACCCAAGCCTCCGGAATAGATTTTCAGGATGTTGGCCAATCCGTATTCCATGCTGAAATAAACGATGGAGGGTTTGGATTGCGACGGTTTTTCATCCAAATATGCTTTGAATTTGGCATATACATCATGGATATGTTTCATCAGTGCTTCGTCGGCTGCAATTTCGGTCAATCTGTCAAAAGAGAGTTTTTGCAGCAATAGCACCGGATTGCCAAAAGTTTCCGTCCAGAGTTTTTTGTCAATGGTTTTGAACAGATCGGTGGCTTCATAATTCCACACCCACCAGAGGTTATAAGCTATTTCGTCTAAAATTTTCAGCTTTTCCGGAAGTCTGGAGTGTGCATTTAAATCTTTCCAGATAGGAGTGTTTGAGTTGTTTGTTTTAATTTTCATTGTTTACAAATTCGTTAGTATTTATTTTTTGCGCCCTTTAGCTTGTTGCAGGGCAATATGATAAGCCTCTAAATAATAGGAGATAAAGTGGTTCCACAAAGCGTGTTCTGATCGTTCGGATGCCGCTTTGCGGGAGCGATTGATCGCGGTTGACGATTGCCGGATATAGCTGGCGATAACAGATGCGGTTTTTTCGGTCACTTCCAAATAGTTATCGTCTGTCCGTTCTATCACTTCCACGCCGGAGTTGATACCTTCGCCTGCCTCTTTTTCCTGTTTAGCCCATAAGCCAAAGCCCGCTAAATTGGTTGTTATGGTAGGAATGGAGAACGCGATACTCTCCAGCGGAGTATATCCCCACGGCTCGTAGTAGGAGGGATAGACGGTTAAATCCATGCCTGCCAGCAAATCATAATACGGCAGATTGAAAATCCCGTCATCGCCCGTCAGATAGGAAGGAACAAAAATCAGGCTGACTTCCTGGTCTTTCGAGTTGATAAACTGTAAATGATTCAAATATGCGGAAACTTTGTCCGAAAAAGGTTCATACAGTTCGTGGGTAATGTATGGATTAGGTAAGGATTTGTCGGAACATTCCGTATCTGTCAAGCGGTCGTGCAAATCCTTTCGGGCGCCTTTGATCCATCCTGGTACGAGTATGAAAGCAATAATGTCTTTGCCGAAAGTATATTGCCGAAGTTTGTCTATGGCGGCGATAAATACGTCGATGCCTTTGTTTTTGTACTCATAGCGACCGCTGGTAGAGAGGAGGAAAGCGTCTTTCCGGATGGTTTTTCCGGTTAATTTCCCGGCAACTTCAATGAGCTTCTCCCGAGCTTTTTCCCTTTTTACAGTATATGCACGTTTTGTGGGTATGAACCCAGCTTCAAAACCATTGGGCGTGACGATGTCCGGTTTTTTATCTAAGAGTTGTTCACATTCTCTGGCCGTGATGTCGCTGACGGTTGTGAAGCAGTCGACGTGCCATGCAGCCTGTTTTTCTACGGAATGTTTGGCTTCCATGTTGAGTTCCTGCGCCATTTGGTCGCCGTTATAAGCGTTCAGATAAGCGTATAAGGGTTTGCCGTTACCGGCGATGGAACGTCCAATGGAAGTGGCATGCGTTGTAAACAAGGTAGCTATAGACGGGACACTGGAACGGATATACAATGCTCCCATGCCTAACATCCATTCGTTGAAATGGGCGACAACTTTCTTTTTACGGAGATCGAAATAGGTATAAAAACTTTCGATGACAAGGCCAGTTGCGTAGGCGAAGATACAAGATTCGTCGTAATCACCGTATGCGTGCAGGGAATCGACGCCAAATTGTTGCCACATAGAGGCGTACAAGTCGTTTTTTTGTTCAAAGCAGACTTGGAAATCAACCAATACAACGATGGGATTTCCGGGTACATTCCATCTTCCGATGCGGACGTGCAGGTTTTCCTTGCTACCGGCATATTCTTTCCAGGCGTTAAACAAAGAGGGGCTTTCGATGAAGTCGGGATGGTTTTTTCCTTTCCAGAGATCAGGCCCGATAAATATGATTTTGTCTTCGAATTGTGTCTGCAACACATGGGCGCGGGTAGATAGAACAGTGTAGATTCCTCCCACTTTATTGCAAACTTCCCAACTTGCCTCAAAAATATAATCGGGAATCAACTTTTTAATTATAGTCATACTAATAAATGGCTTTACCAAACGGAGCCGCAAATTTACGTGAAATAATTGAGATAATACCAAATTTCCCCAATTTTTGCGATACTGTTCGGTAAAACAGTGTTAGGTGTTTAATGGGAACATTGGAGGGATTTTCATAAAAATTTTACCCTATCTACGTGTGAATCAAAAAAATTCATGTACATTTGCGCATCACTAATTTTTTTAACGTTTATGAAGAAAATACAAATTCAGAACTTGCAATATGCAGTTGTTTTTATTGTATTATTCCTGTCGGTCTATGCCTGCCAAACAGGGGAATATGACTTCAGCAAGTTTGTGAGCGAAATCGGTTCCGACAAAAAAATTCCCGTTACGTCGGGCAAGGCTTCAAGTACACAATGGAATGGAGATATAGAATTGTCGTTTGACGGCAATTCGAAAACTCATTACCATTCTTTATGGGACAACGAAAGTGCGAATTATTTTCCAATTACGCTCGACTATTTTTTCAATGGAAACGATACCATAAATTATATGGTGTACAATCCTCGCTCGGACGGCAACATAAATGGTAATTTCCGTGAAGTGGAGGTATGGATACAACCCGACAGCGGTGTTTCTTACAAATACGGCGATTTCGATTTTGTGGGAAGATCAACGCCAAGCAGTATTGATTTTACTCCTGCGCTTGTTGGTGCGAAGAGTATTCGGATCATCGTAAAATCAGGAACAGGCGACGGGCAAGGCTTTGCTTCGTGCGCCGAGATGGAATTTTTTAAGATAAATCCGCAATCTTTCGACCTGAAAGAAATTTTTACCGACGAATCCTGCTCGGAACTTCAAAAAAACGTTTCTCGAAGTTCTATTAACAAGATAGACAATCTGTTTCTTCGCAAGCTGGCGCATTATGTTGCCGACGGAAAAGCCAATGACGAGTTCCGCCTGCAAGAATATACTGCATACACCGCTCCCGGAATAATGGCGCAAAAGAATAAAACAGCTTCTTACGGTTTATGGGATAATCCGACCGGTATTGTTGCCCGTCGGGGAGAAATTATCATTGTATGTGTTGGCGAAACGGAAAATGAAAAACCTGTGTTATTCATTCAATCGCCCAATTTTGGCTTCTCTATACCTCCGAGTGCCACATATTATGGCTTGCACAGCGGCATCAACAAGATCAAGGCGAAAAGCGAAGGCTTGATGTATATTTCCTATTACACCACCTCGGGTACGGAAAAACCGGTGAAGATTCAGATTTTGACCGGTCAAGTGTCCGGATATTTCGATACGGAAAAACATCCAGCGGAAGAATGGGAGCCGCGTTTGGCACAGGCATGTTATCCGCATTTCGATGTAAAGGGAAAATATGCTACGCTGAATTTCGACACGGAAGCCTTTCGTACTTATGTGAAAGACCCGCGCACGTTGAGTCGGAAATTTGACGATGTAGTGCGCCGGGAACAAGTATTTATGGGTTTGGTGAAATATAACAGGCAACCCAAAAACCGCTTGCATTTTCAGGTGGCAAAACTTCCGGACTGGGTGGGCGCTTATGCCTCAGACAATTATACCGGCTTTGGAGACAACGGCCAGCAAATCTTAAGTCCGGAAATTAGCAACCATGATGCAATGATTGGGCATCTGTGGGGTATTGTGCACGAAGTAGGCCATATCCACCAAACACGTCCCGGTTTGCGTTGGTATGGTACAGTGGAAGTTACAAATAATATTTTTTCACTGGATGTTACAACAAATTTGGGTTTTCCTTCCAGACTTTTCGCCGAATCTATATCTGTCGGAAAATCAACGGCTGGATATGCCCGGGAAAACAACCGTTACCAAAAAGCGTATCAGGATATTATAGAATCTAAAATCGCTCATGCCGCTTGCGAAGATGTATTTTGCAAGTTAGTTCCTTTCTGGCAACTGAAACTGTATATGCACAATGTGCTGGGCAAGGAAGATTTTTATGCGGATGTATAT
>JAISFI010000380.1 GCA_031263685.1 Dysgonamonadaceae bacterium
TTCTGCCGGTAAAGTTTGCCATGTCTGCCGGCGAAAGGTCGTACATGTAGTTTTCGTTGAGGTAGTCGAGAATGTCTATTTTCCACGGCGCGGAAAAGTCGAACAGGGCGGAATAGAAATTCTTGTCCGTATTGAGCAGGCAATAGACGCCTTCGGTCATTTTCAGCTTTATCAGCTCGTCGGTGGGCTTTACCGGCGAATCGAAGTAAGGCGTCATCGACTCGAAAAGGCTGACGATGTCGGGACGGTCGGCAGGGAGTTTGTACAGGCTGAACTCATGACGTTGGGCGTCGAGCGGGAGCTTGCTTCTGTCTAACGTTTTATGGTAAAATTCGCGCAGGAAGTGACGGGTGAAATTCAAGGCAATACATTTATACTGTTCGCCTCCCTTGGGGTATTTTTCGATATTCACCCTGTTGTCCTTGCGGATAAAGGCACATTCGCCCTTGCCGATAAACGCGGTTTTGCCCTGTTCGCTAACCTCCGTCTCGCCCGAATAGACGTACAGAAGAGAATGGTCTTTTACCATGTTAACTTTTTTGGTGGCGTTGTCGGAAAAACATGCCATGAAGATGTCCGAATAGTTGATAATATTTATTCCGTTCATAATGAATTATTTTTTTGCAAAGATAATAAAAATCAATCAAGGCACGGACGACAATCCGTCCAGTCGATGATGAGCTTGCGTTCCGCGAACAGCCAGTGACCAGCCTGAGTCAACGTCAGCTTGCGGTTTTGTGTCCCTTTTAACACGACGCAGTCCGGAGACTACGCTGAGCAAGGTTTATTACTTAATTGTAAGAGCTAAACGAAATCCTCGTTTGTCGCTCTTAACCGGCCCTATTCCATCGCGGAAAGCCAAGCGATTGTGTTTGGAGGAACCGAACCAACTCCCACCCCGTTTCAGATGTGTACTTGATAGAGGATTAGCAGGATCTGCCCTGAGAGGCTCATCAAGTGGCGGTTCGGTTGGTATCTGTCCCGTCAATACCTGTGTTGGTGATTCCGGACCAACAGGATCAACCGACGGCGATTCGGAATAGTAATCTTCCCCGAACCAATCCTGCACATACTCGTTAATGTTGCCAAGTACATCATATAAACCCCATTCATTCGGTTTCTTTTGCCCTACGGGATGTGGTACGCCTCCGGAATTCTTTTTATACCAGGCATAATGTTCGAGTTCCTCTTCATTATTTCCAAAGAAATAAGTAGTATTGCTTCCGGCGCGGGCTGCATATTCCCATTCTGCCTCCGTGGGAAGACGATATTTGTTGGTATTCTCCATTTCATTCAACCGTTGAATGAATGATTGAACATCTTCAAAAGTTACATTCTCTACCGGATTACCCGGATTTTTGAAAACACTTGGGTTGCTGCCCATAACCTTTTCCCATTGTTCCTGAGTTACTTCATAGCGTCCCATGTAAAATGATTTACTGATTGTTACCCTGTGTCGTGGTTCCTCAAAGTCATAACAACTTTCAACTTCGCTATTTGCTCCCATTGTAAATGATCCGGAAGGTATCAACACAAACTCCATGTCAATGGAATTTGTATGTGTTTTTTGATGTGATTGACCACATGAAAAGAGAAAAAAGGGGAAAGAGATGCAAATTAAATAGTCGTGCATAATTTTTGTTTTAGAGATTATTAATGTTTTCAAATTATTCCGTCCATATCAATCAGTTCGTACTGCTGACTGCCCAAGCCGAGCGATTCGGCATGAAGGAGCGTATGCAAACCGTTTTTCTCTTCGATACGCTGCCGTAGCGATGCGCTTCGCCGGGTGTCTGCTGCATAAATCAAATCGACACATGCCCGGTCAAGAGCAACGGGGTCAAGGGAGGAAAGAATACCGATGTCGTCGAGTTCGGGCGGAGCCGGATTGCTGTCGCAGTCGCAATCTATGGAGAGGTGATTCATGACATTGACATACAAAATATTGTCGCCCAGACTGCCCATAACGGCGCCCGCGGCTTCTGCCATAGATTCGAGGAAAGCGTTTTGCTCGCCTCCCCACATGTCGGTCTTACTCTTTCCCCCGCTGTGAATCCAGCATTTGCCTTCGGACGAGGCAATACCGATGGAGATGTTTTTCATCGCTCCGCCAAACCCGCCCATCGCATGACCCTTGAAGTGGGACAGCACGAGAAAGGAATTGTAATCGGTAAAATGGGAGCCGGCAAAATCTTCCGTGATGTTTTTCCCTTTTGCAAAAGGCAGGCTTATGGAGCCGTTCTCGTCCATAATGTCCACCGGCGCAATGGCGGTAAAACCGTGGTCTGTGGCTGCCTGTCTGTGAGAGGCGGTATCGTCTCGCCGTCCGCCGTATGCGGTATTACATTCAACAATGGTTCCGTTTACCGACCGTACCAAATCCCGGATAAGGTCGGGAGAAAGGAAGTGGTGCCCGCCCGGCTCGCCGGTGCTGACCTTTACGGCTATTTTCCCGGGCAAAGTTCGTTTCAATGCCTGATAAGCAGCCATTAATCCCGCGGGAGTGATAGCTCCGGTAATATATACCTTAGGCTTGCGGGATGCAGGCGAATTGCAATTGCTCAGCGTCCCCGCAGCCATCATTGCCAGCGTTGTTGCGCCGACGGCTTTAAAAAAATCTCTACGTTCCATAATTATTTTAATTTTTATTTAATATGCTAATTTTTATTTCTGTTCCTGCTTTCAATTCTTGCCTTTGTCATTCTTTCGCGCAAAAAGCCATGTTCCAGAAAATCTTTTTCAAGCTGCTGTATTAGCTTTGCCA
>JAISFI010000405.1 GCA_031263685.1 Dysgonamonadaceae bacterium
ACTTATGAATATCAGACGCCGATGCCGGGAATTTATATTGTACACGTCGGCACAGAGGTAAAGAAAGTGGTAAGTATTCAGTAAAAGCAAACAACAAAAAAACAGAACATCATGAAAAGAAATTATAAAATATTCAGTAGTATAGTGATTGTGAATATGACAGTGATGCTACATGTCCTGACGCCGGCAGAGGCCGGCGTGGGACTGTATGGCAGGCAACAACCCTCTACTTCATCCACACAAACAGACGAGACGAAGCAAAACCTGTTATCCTCCTCGTCGAGCAGTAGCATCGGTCTATTTGATAACACTACCCAATCCACCTTAACGGTTGCGCCCGGCGGCACTGGCGGCGGTAGAGGGAGCCACGTTCCGATAGCGGATGGCGCGGGCATCCTGCTGCTAATGGCGGGTGGGTATCTTTTGAAGCGGAAGTCTTGAAGCCTGATTTTTTCTGTCTGAACTGTGATTTTTCTGATTAAATGAAGGCTATGATTTTCTTTTGCTCCTAAAAGTAATCATAGTCTTCATTAAAATCAGTTTAATCACAGTTCAGACAGATTCTTTCTCCGGAACCTCAAAAAAAGATTTAGCCAAATATCCTGATAATCTGTGCCTCCCGTTAAATACGTTAACAAGGGATATCATTAATATATCCGACAATAAATGTAAACAGCGACCTCCTATTCGTGGGTCTTCTCTATCTCTAAAAAATAAAAGGACAACTCTTTTTCCTTAATATTTTCTGTTTATTGTTATTATGGATAACAAAGATAGGTGGTTTTTATTGAATGGCTATATTTTGGTGCGGTTGCCCTGAAAAAATATTCAAAAAGTTTTGCAGAAGTCGGAAAATATTCTACCTTTGCATCCGCAAAACGGAAGGTGCCATAGCTCAGTTGGTAGAGCAACGGACTGAAAATCCGTGTGTCCCTAGTTCGATTCTTGGTGGCACCACCTCTGAAAAGAAGAAAACTCCTGAAAACCATTGATTTTCGGGAGTTTTTGTTTCTGCATGAAAAGCAAAATAAAGAGAAACATACTCACCCGCAAAACCGTGTGTTTAAGAATGATACATTGACCTACCACACCACTTGTACAGCAAACTTGCTTTGTGACATGCCCAACATTCAATTTCGTCTTTCAGAACTTACCTCTCCTACGCAGTTTTTACTTTAGGCGTCGTTTTTGTTTTCGAAGTCTTTACCTTTGTCTTTGCCTTTGAGGCAGTCTTAGGTTTAGTTTTAGGCTTGGCCTTTGCCTCCGTTTTAGATGCCACCTTTCTCTTAGGTTTCTTTTCCGAAGAATCTTTCACGATTTCCATTATTTCTTCATAAGTTAATTCAATGGGAACCCTATCCTTAGGCAATTTGTAGTTGACGCCGCTGCTGGCAATATACGGGCCGTAACGGCCATTCAGTAGTTGCGTTTCCGGATCGTTTTCGAAAGTTTTAATCACTTTTTGCGCTTCTCGAAGCCTTTTTTCGTCAATCAAACGTATCGCATCCTCGATAGAGATCGTAAAAGGATCTAATCCTTTGGGGATAGAAACAAATTTATTATCGTGTCGAACGAAAGGGCCAAAACGGCCAATAGCAGCCGTAACCGGCTTGTCGTTCAGTTCTCCGACCTTGCGAGGCAGTTCAAACAACTTCAAAGCCTCTTCCAGAGTGATGGTTTCAATAGATTGTCCTTTCAGTAGGGAAGCAAACAGCGGCTTTTCTTCGTCATCCGCATGTCCGATTTGCACCAGTGGACCGTAGCGGCCAATCTTTACAAAAACAAGACGGCCGGATGCCGGATCATTTCCCAATACACGTTCTCCAACCTTATATTCCGTCTTTGCAGCAGCCGTTTGTTCTACAATAGGATGAAAAATTTTGTAAAAATCATCTATCGTTTTCGTCCATTTAACCAGACCTTCGGCCACGTCATCAAATTCTTTTTCCACATTAGCGGTAAAGCTGTAGTCCAGAATGGAAGGGAAATTTTCCGCCAGAAAATCATTGACCACAATACCAATATCCGTAGGCATAAGTTTCGCCTTATCTGCCCCGGTAGTCTCCTTTTCTATCTGGTCTTTGATGAGGCCATCTTTCAGGGTCAATAAACTGAATGAACGTTTATGTCCGGGTTTATCTCCTTTCACAACATATTCCCGATTTTGGATGGTCGAAATAGTCGGCGCATAAGTAGAAGGACGGCCAATGCCCAATTCCTCCATTTTGCGCACCAAACTGGCCTCGCTGTATCTTGGTGGCCTTTGTGTAAAGCGTTCTGTGGCAATAGCTTCATTCAAAGGCAGTTCGGCTTTAATTTTCAAGGGCGGAATGATGGATGTCTCTTCTTCCGACAATTCCTCATCGCTGCTTTCCAGGTAAACATGAAGAAATCCATCAAATTTAATTACTTCGCCCACTGACTGGAATTTATCTTTAGGATTATTGCTGATGCCGATGGAAACCGTTGTCCGTTCCAATTCCGCATCAGCCATTTGTGAGGCGATGGTACGTTTCCAAATCAATTCGTACAATTTTTGTTCTTGCACCGTCGCTTTAACGGTGTGGCTGCTCATGTAGGTGGGACGAATAGCTTCATGCGCTTCCTGAGCGCCTTTGGATTTCGTTTGGAATTGTCGCGTCTTGAGATACTTTTCTCCATAAGCAGAAATAATTTCCGACTTGGAGGTGTTGATTGCGAGCGAAGAAAGGTTGACAGAATCCGTACGCATATACGTGATATGCCCCGATTCATAAAGCCTTTGCGCCACCATCATGGTTTGCGAAACAGAAAAACCCAACTTACGGGCGGCTTCCTGTTGCAGGGTGGAAGTTGTAAAAGGAGCTGCCGGCGATTTTTTTACCGGTTTTTTCGCAATATCTTCGATGGTAAAAACAGCATCTTTCAACTGTTCCAACAATGCCAGGACTTCTTCCTTTGTCTTCACTCTCCTGCCCAATTCGGCTTGTAAGGCAACCGATTCTCCCGGCACCTGAAAAGACGCCTGCACACGGTAAGACGCTTCTGCATGAAACTGATTGATTTCCCGCTCACGGTCTACAATCAAGCGCACGGCAACCGATTGCACCCGTCCGGCAGATAAAGCAGGCTTAATCTTTTTCCAGAGAATCGGAGATAACTCGAATCCCACAATACGGTCAAGTACCCTGCGCGCCTGTTGCGCGTCGACCAAATTATAATCTATACCCCTGGGATGTTCTATGGCCTGTTGAATAGCAGTTTGCGTGATTTCATGAAAAACGATGCGCTTGGTTTTCTTTTTGTCCAAGTTCAAGGTTTCAAAAAGATGCCAGGAAATGGCTTCTCCTTCCCGGTCTTCATCGGAAGCGAGCCATACCATGGTGGCCGACTTGGCTTCTTTCTTCAATTTGTTGACCAGTTCCTTTTTATCGTCAGAAACAACGTACGTCGGACGATAATTATTCTTCACATCAATACCATCTTTTATCTTTAAATCCCTGACATGACCATAGCTGGATAATACTTTATAGCCCTCTCCCAGAAACTTTTCTATCGTTTTTGCTTTCGCCGGAGACTCGACGATTACGAGATTTTTTTGCATCTTTTGTTAGTCTTTTGACATTCAAGCCGCAAAGGTAAAAAAAAAGATACAGCTACAAACAATTCAATCTGCTTTTTTCTCAACAGCGAACGAATAATCAAAAATAACGACCGATGAGAACTGTCATTTTATTATCCGTATATCATCATTAACGTATGAAAATAAATCACGAAATACTTGCGCAAAAAGATAAGATATTGTACTTTTGTCGACCATACGGCTACGTAGTGAAAAGCCTTGAAAACATTAATTATAAGAATCATTAATTGTAAAAATCCATAAAGTAAGATGACAATGAAACGACTATCAGTAACAGCAAGTATCTTTTTTTTCTGTACATTTATTTTATTCGGGCAGCAGGCGTCCGAACAAAAAAAACCTTATTGGCGTGACTTGAACGTTATTTCGGTCAATAAAGAGCCGGCACATGCCTCTTTTATGACCTACCAGGATAAAACCACAGCGCTGAAAGGAAAATATGAAAACAGCGCCTATTATCAATCCCTGAATGGTATTTGGAAATTTTACTATACCGATACCCAAACAAATTTACCCGAACAGATAACCACCCTTGTCAAACAGGCCCAATGGCATGACATCACCGTTCCCGGCAATTGGGAAATGCAAGGTTTCGGAGTACCGATATACATCAACCAACCTTACGAATTTCAGCCGCGCAATCCGCAACCGCCGCTATTACCCGACCATACACCGGTTGGCGTTTACCGTCGGGAGTTTGAAATACCAAACCAATGGAATGGACGGGATATTTATCTCCACCTCGCCGGCGTCAAATCGGGTGTTTATGTTTACCTGAATGGAGAGGAAATCGGTTATAGCGAAGATTCCAAAGATCCGGCAGAGTTTCTGCTGAATAAGTACCTGAAACAGGGAAAAAATGAGTTGATCCTCAAAATATACCGCTGGAGTACAGGCTCCTACCTCGAATGTCAAGATTTTTTCCGGATAAGCGGTATTGAACGCGACGTGTTTTTATGGTCGCAACCTGCCGTAGCTGTCCGCGATTTCAGGGTTATCTCCACCCTGGACGATACTTACACCAACGGAATTTTCAAATTGGAAGTAGACTTGAAAAATACCGGAAGCCAGCCCGCCACCACTACCGTCAATTATTCATTGCTCGACAGTAAAGGCAACACAGTAGCTTCTGCTTCTCAGTCTCAAGTATTGGCCGGCCATTCGGCTACCCAAACATTGGCTTTCGCTACCGATATTAAACAGGTCTCGACTTGGACGGCAGAAACGCCCAATCTCTACAAACTCCTGATCGAAATGGTACAGGAAAACAAGACTTCGGAAGTTATTCCTTTTAATGTTGGTTTCCGTCGCATCGAAATCAAAGAAAGCGATTATATTATTAGAGGGCGGAAACAATCGCTTTTCTACGTAAACGGTCAGCCCATCAAATTGAAAGGCGTTAATATCCACGAAACCAACTTAAAAACAGGGCATTATGTGACACCGGAAAATATGCGCCGGAATTTTGAACTGATGAAGCTGAATAATATCAACAGCGTGCGCCTGTGCCACTATCCCCAAGACCGCAGATTCTACGAAATGTGCGACGAATTTGGCTTGTACGTTTATGACGAAGCCAACATCGAATCTCACGGCATGGGTTATAATCTGAGCAGAGGAAGATCATTGGGCAATAACCCCGACTGGCTCGACGGCCATTTGGAACGGACGATAAACATGTACGAACGCAACAAAAACTATCCTTGCATAACGATATGGTCATTGGGCAATGAAGCCGGAAACGGTTTCAACTTTTACCAGACTTATCGCTGGATAAAAGAACGGGAAAAACAACTGATGAATCGTCCCGTCTGTTACGAACGTGCCGGATGGGAGTGGAATACCGATATGTATGTGCCTCAATATCCATCGGCTGCATGGCTGGAAAATATAGGAGAATCGGGTGCCGACCGTCCTGTTGTCCCTTCGGAATATGCCCATGCGATGGGTAATTCTACCGGCGACCTTTACGGACAATGGAATGCTATTTACCAATATCCCCACCTTCAGGGCGGCTATATCTGGGAATGGATAGACCATGCCCTCTTAGTAAAGAATAAAGAAGGAAAAGACTATTGGGCCTATGGCGGAGACTTCGGTACGGATATGCCTTCGGACGGAAACTTTGTAGCCGACGGCATAATAGGTCCCGACCAAGTTCCGCATCCCGCAATGGCCGAAGTTAAATATAATATGCAAAATGTTGCCTTCAAAGCCGTCGACCTGCAAAAAGGACAGGTAGAGATCACCAACCGGTTTTATTTCACCAACTTGTCCAAGTATCAATTAAAATATAAACTGTTAAAGAACGGTATCGTAGTAAAAGAGCAGAATCTGCCCTTGTCTCTCGCTCCGCAAGCCACTCAAACTGTAACCATTCCCGTATCCGGGAAAGTGAATACGGAAGACGAATATTTTATCAACTTTGAGGTACTTGCCAAAACACCCGAAGCGCTCGTCCCGGCAGGACACGTCATCGCTTACGACCAGTTTGAATTACCCCGGAAGCAAATAGAAAAGAAGGCTTACGCAGCAAAAAACAGCGCTCCCGCCATTCAGATATCCCGGAGCAACGATATTATTAGGCTTTCCAATACACTGTTCGATTTTGTATTCGACACCAAACAGGGAATCGCAACCTCCTATAAAGTTTCCGGCGTAGAATTATTCGACAAAGGGTTCGGATTTCAGCCCAATTTCTGGCGCGCGCCAAACGATAACGATTATGGAAACGGCGAACCGAAACGCTTGCAAGTATGGAAAGAAGCTTCCCATTCCTTCAATGTCGTCAATTGTCAAGTGAACGAAACCGGCAAGAATGTCAGTATAACTGCCGATTATCAATTACCTACCGGCAATCATTACCTCTTGACATATACCGTTTATCCCGACGGCGTAATCAATGTTGCAGCAACCTTCACTCCAGCGGACGTGAGAGAAACCGCTCAGGCAAAAACGAGAGACGAGTTGATCGCTACCTATACTCCACAATCGGAAAAAGATAAACAGGCACGGGAAATATTGGAAGTTCCCCGTATCGGGCTTCGTTTCCGTATCCCGGCACAAATGGATAATATCCGCTACTTCGGACGCGGACCGGAAGAAAACTACACAGACCGTTGCAAAGGAACAATCATTGGTATCTATCAAGCAAAAGCATGGGATTTGTATTGCCCGTATGTACGTCCGCAAGAAAATGGACATCACACAGACACCCGCTGGCTTTCTGCAACCAGCGATACAGGCAAGGAAGGCTTACTGATCACCGGCGATCAACCGATCGAATTTAACGCTTTGCGCAATTCCGTCGAAGATTTCGATTCCGAAGAATCCACAGCGCC
>JAISFI010000019.1 GCA_031263685.1 Dysgonamonadaceae bacterium
TTGACCGTTTCGGGCGCATCGCCGCGGATGAAATCGTACTGTTTCAGGCTTGCCGCCGGAGCGCCCCGGTCGTTCAGGATCACGTCGCTTTCGGGCGGGGCGATGAAGCCTTTCGTCGCGTCGCGGTAGTCCGTGCTGTCGGCAAAATCCAGGCGCCGGTACTCCTCTTCATTAATTTGCCGGGTGAAGGGAGTAGCCGGCTGGCCTGGCGCCTGCGCAATGGAGGCTGTTGGTAAAATAAAAACACCAAAAAAACTAAACAGATATTTAGGAAAAGTTGTATTCATATTTTCAATTTGTTTATTGATAATTTAGGGTCGTCTTGTGAAAGCAAAGGTAAGAGGAACAGTACAGGCGTACAATACCATATTAACGGTATTTTTGTAATATAAACATGGTAGAAGTGGAATTTTACACCGGAAAGCGTAGCGTTCAACGCACATAACCTCCGGTGGCACATGGCGACCGGAGGTTATGGGGGAGGAGGGAGGGCGCAAATGATCGCCGTTCCTACAGCAATTTGTTTCGTTTCAGGATTTCAAGAATATGCTCTTGAGTGAGACTGGAAAATGCTTGGATTTGTTCAATGGAAAGGTTGTTTTGGTAGGCGGTTAGAACATTTTTTTCCAGTTCTTTGGTACGACCTTCTTCACGACCTTCTTCACGGCCTTCTTTACGGCCTTTTTCAATTCCTATGCCAATTCCTTTTTCGATTCCTATTCCAATTCCTTCTTCAAGACCTTTTTCGTGACCTTCAAACAATCCGGTTTGAATCACGCTGCGCTGATAACGCAAGGCTTCAAGGTGTGCATCGTAAGTGCGCTGTTCTTCCTTACTCAGGCGATCTCGCCGCAAGCGTTCGCGGGCTTCCGCCAATCCGCCCGCTTTCGCATCTTCCGGTATGTCGCCTGTTTTCAGGAACGATATCCATTCGTCCAGCGGCGTAATCGCTTTCCGGTCAAATTCATCTACCCGGATTACATAATATTCGGGAAACAGCTTGCCCACTTCCTTGTGGATAAACTGTTTCTGCTGATTGACCGACAGTTTCAATACATCGTTGGTGTGAATACCTCGAAATTCGGTATAGCCGTGATAGACGTAATCATTGCCCTGCCCCAAGTCGAAATAAACGATGTTGACGGAATATACTTTCTTTACATGATCGTACGGTTCCCCGCCGCTGATGTATTCCGTTATGACTTTGGAGGTTCCGTACAGCATCCGGTGGAAATAGTTCAGTTCGCGGTTGTTTTGAACTTCGATAATCACCAGTTCGCCCCGGCTGTTTTCCGCCAGCATGTCCACGCGGTTGAATTTGTCGATGGCATCCTCTTTGTTTCCTTCGCTTTCCAGGATGTGCTTAATCCGGATGGTCTCGCCCAGCAGGGTTGTCAGAAACCCTTCCAGGACTACAAAATTCGATTTCTGACGCAACAGCTGCTTGGCTGCCCAGTCGAACATGATATAGTCGCTTTTTGCCATAATATCTTCATTATTATTAAACAGCGTGCAAATTTATCTGTTTTTTTTGAGACTGACAAATGCAAAATAAATTGTCACTCACTTTCCGGACACCTGTTCCCACAGCGAAGTTATCTTCAACTGCTTCTCAAATTCCATTTGCGTGCAATTTGTTTTGACCTTGACGCAGACTGTTTCTCCGGGCAGTATATCGAAATAATTATTTTCAAAGAAATTATCAATGCCGTTTATAGACAGCATGACAGCCCGGGCAAAGCGGTCGGATTGCAGGCTTATTTCAAATCCTCCGGAAACGGGACGTATGCTTCGGGAGATGTTGACCGGAGGGAAATCAATTTCTTTTTGCGAGGTCGGAAAATAACGGTTGGTATAGACACTGCCGGTATTGTCGGTGAAAACAACGGAGATGAATCCGTCTTTTTCGGACATTCCGTTGAGCAGCGACGTCTTGTCGGCGGTATAAAGGTGGGTGCTGGCATTGGCCGGTACCTTTAGCGGTTTCTTTACCCGGTTGATTTCTGTGCCGTCCCAGCGGATGACACGTATGTCTAACTGTCCTTTAGTGTCTTTCAGCCGGTCGGAAACAAGGTAGATGTGCAGTTCGCTGTCCTTTGCAATTGGAGAAACCAGGATGTCGCGGTAAGCCTCGCGTGCGTAGTAGTGCTGTGCTTTCCACCGTCCGTAATAGTCGCGGCTGGCCCAGGATGCTACCGGCCAACAGTCGTTGTGTTGCCAGAAAAGCGTTCCCATGCAATAGGGACGATCTCTCCGGTGCGCTTCGATGGCGATTTTAATGGCATCGCCCTGCAATATCTGGCTCATGTAGAGAAAGCCTTGAAAATCTTTCGGCTCTTTATATTCGTTCAACAAATATTCCCGGATAAGCGGATTGGCGTAGTTACCGGCGCGCTGATGAGCCATCATGACTTCGGAGGTGATGTTCCAGTCGTCCGGACGAGGAGCGAAAATCTTTACCGATTCAAATTCTGGGAAAGACTGAAAACCGTATTCGCTGAAGAAGCGGCTTCGGACTTCGTTGAATTTATTGGTTGGCTCTTTCCCGTGCCATACGCCCCAATAGTGCCGATCGCCATTGTGTTCTTCGTCTTTGTTCCTGTTGTAGGGCGATGAAGGCCAGTAAAAAGTGCCGGGGCTACAGGCGGATACCGTTTCCGGCAACACCTTGTCGAACAGGTCGGTGTATTGCCGCCAGATGATTTTTTCGTACTCCGGGCTTTGCTCCCGGTAGTATTCGTCGAAGTTCCACAGCGTCCAGAAGTAATAGACTTCGTTGTTTCCGCACCACAAGGCAATGGAAGGGTGATTGCGCAGTCGTTTGATATTTTCTGTCGCTTCCTGACGGATGTTTTCCAGCAATTCACCTTCGGAAGGATAGAGACTGCAAGCGAACATGAAATCCTGCCACACCATAATACCGTGTTTATCGCACAAATCGTAGAAAATATCATTTTCATAAATGCCGCCTCCCCACACGCGCAGCATGTTCATGTTGGCATTTACGGCGTCGAGCACGGTTTGTTCGTATTGCGCTTCCGTGACGCGGGGCAGGAAATTGTCCTGCGGAATATAGTTGGCGCCTTTGGCAAAAACGGGGATACCGTTCAGTTCAAAATAGAACGACTCGCCGTACGAATCGGGGCGGTTAATCACTTTCAGCGAGCGGATTCCGGTAGTTGTCGTCTTGCTGTCGACTGGTTGGGCGTGCAGCGAAACTTCTGTTCGGAAAGTATATACATGCGGGTCGCCCAAGCCATTACTCCACCACAGTTTGGGGTTTTTGACGGTAAAGGGGATGGAGATTTTATTCGTCCCCTTCTGTAGAGCAGTGGTGAGGGTTCCCCACGTCTTAGCGCTTTCGGGATCTTTCAAGGTGATGCTGACGTCGGGAAAGGCATCGTCCGACAGGATTTCTACTTGTGCTTCGATGTTCGCTCTGTTGGCGTTCACTTCCTTTTGCAGCAGGAAGACGTTTTCGATTCGCAAATCATTCCATGCTTCCAGGTGTACGGGACGCCATATTCCGGAGGTGACAAATCGCGGTCCCCAGTCCCAACCGTAGTGATAGCCGGCTTTACGGGCAAAAATGCTGACGCGCTTGTCGAATATTCCGCCGTTTTCGGACTGATCCGGGCCGGTACGGTATTGGTAGGGTAGGGCGTCGAATTTCGGAATATCTATTTTGATGGGAGAATGAAAATAGATGCGGAGTTGATTGCCGGAGGGTTTCAACCGTCCTTTGACGTTGATTTTCCATTCCCGGAACATATTATTGGCTTTTAAGATACATTCGTCGTTCAGATATACATCGGCATACGTGTCGAGGCCGAAGAAATGCAGTTGAATGTTTGTCTTTTGCCGTATTTCACTGTCGGCGTCGAAAACCGTTTCGTATATCCAGTCTTCTTTATCGATCCATTGCTGGCTGCGTTCGTTGAGGCGAAGGAAAGGATCTTCGATGATGCTGTTCGCCAATAAATCGGTATGAATCACACCGGGAACTGTTGCCGGATACCAGTTGGTAAGCCTGGCCTGGCGGAATTTCCAACCGGAATGGATTGCCTGTGTATGCACGGACGATTCGTTTGCCGCGAACAGGGAGGAGGCCGTAATAACGGTTATCATGAAAAAGAATACGAATTTTTTTAGACTCATGGGTTTGTTTTTTTAGAGAATATGTTTGTGAATTGAACTCCTAAAACAGTTTTTTGAACTCCGAAAATAGTTTTTTGAACTCCAAAAATAGTTTTTTGAACTCCAAAAATAGTTTTTTGAACTCCAAAAATAGTTTTTTGAACTCCTAAAATAGTTTTTTGAACTCCAAAAATAGTTTTTTGAACTCCTAAAATAGTTTTGGGAGCTCCTAAAATAGTTTTGGGAGCTCCCAAAATAGTTTTTTGAACTCCCAAAACAGTTTTTTGAATACCCAAAATAAAATGTTAGAAAACGACTACTTTTTGCGTGTAAGTAGCTTGATCGCCGGATAGTTTAACCAGATAAACACCGGATGTTACCGGTTGAGATAAACGGTTAGCGCCGGCGGGAACAGTTCCTTCTTCCACTACCTGTCCGTTCACCGCCGTGATGACGTAGTGAATAGCAGACGAAACCGTATTGCGTACTTCAATGGATTTATTTACCGTGCCTACGGTTGTGCCGGTCGAAGCAATCTCCTTGATTCCGGTTTGATTCGGGTCATAATAAAATGTTTCGAAAGCGCTGCCCAAATCCGACTGGTCAATCGTTTGAACACCGAAAGTATAGAGCGCTTCCGGCAAGTTCAGCTCGATCGAGGTACCGATGATTAAAGGTGTGACTTGTCCTCCGATTTTTAATCTGCCCGTAAGCTCATCTACCGGAGCATAAGCATAAATTTTGCCGTCTTCGTCCTTTACAAATACGTTGTATCTCAGCGCGCTGGTGGCTGTTTCCGCATCGCTTGCCGCATCCCACGATAACACATATTTTCCGTCGGCATAGGAAACCGTGAAATTATCGGGAGTAGCAGGAGCCGTATTTTCGGGAATATCTTCTCCCAATTTATTGATGGCAAATGCAGTAGTCCATCCGTTTCCCCAGCCGGTGTTGGCGTAATCCAGGTTTCCATCGTTATCCATATCGACCAGGTTACTGCCGCCCGAACGCGTCCGCATGTTTTCGGGAACTTCTGCTGCGGTGAAGGTGAAGTCACCATTGTTGTAGAATATTTTTGTAGTGCCAAGCTCATGAGGGATATCTTCATTGTGTCCATCTAAACCGGAAACCAGTAAATCTGTTAATCCGTCATTGTTGACATCGCCGGCAGCGATGCTTACACCATTTGTACAAATCAAACCGTTTGTGTTGGTGTCATACTTTGTGAAACTGCCTTCCCCGTCATTGATATGGATATTGGCAACTGCCCTGGAAAATTCAACCAAATCGTCGTATCCGTCGCCGTTGAGGTCGGTGAAAATGGTTTCATATTCTTCACTTCCATGGAGTTGGGAAGAATAGGGCGAAATGCCGAATGTGCCATCCTGATTGTTGATATACAACCGGCCGGCGTATGCCACGTTGCCATAATGACCATAACCTTGTACCAACAAATCGGCATAACCATCACCGTTGACATCTCCAACATGTACGGAACCTTTCGTGAAGAAAACAAAATTCGTACGACCACCACCTTCGGTGACGACGAGGTCGTCCTTTTGATTGAAGTTACTGATTTCATTTCTCAAAATACCGGTGTAATCCCAGAGCCATCCCCAGTCGCCGGCGCCGTCATTGGCATTCAAATCCCAACCATAAACATTATAGTGGGCATCGCCGCAGATTAACAAGTCCATCCAGCCGTCGTGGTCATAATCTATTGCCTGGATGATTTTTCCGAGGGAGTTTCCGCTTCCCGTGTTAACGGCAAACGATTTCACTTTCTCAGAACGGGTTTCATCTTTCACAAAAGCGTAATTGTTTGCAAGGCCGGTGTTTTCGTAAACGTTAGCGGTGTTATATCCGCCATCGGGGTTTGTTACACCCATCGTTACCAAATCAAGATCTCCGTCATTGTCGTAATCAATCCATACGGCATCTGCCTGGAAGAGTTTTTCAAACACTTCGCTTTGTACTTTTGTAAAAGTGCCATCGCCATTGTTTTTCCACAGGATGGCATTAGCACCCCACATACCGCCAATAAAGAAGGCATCTTTGTAACCGTCGTTGTTATAGTCACCCCAAATCAGGTGTCCGCCGCCAACATCGCCATCCTCTTCCAGCCCGTTATCCCGGCTGGCGATCACTTCCCACGCTACTTGCTTAATCTGCGCCTGTAATATAAGGACAGAAAATAAAGCTACGAATAAAAGAAAATTTCTTTTCATGTTGAACAAAATTTAAAATTAGTAATGATGTAAAAACTCACCTATTAAAGTTCCACAAATTTAAGCACACATTTTCCGGATAAAAAGCGCAAATTTGTCAAATAATAGCAGAGATGTTGCAATATCGCCTCCAATTGTGCGGGCAAAGATACAATTCGGGCGCCGGAATAAAGATGCACAATTAGGTTGAAAGCATGTATAATCTATCTATCATGGATTTTAACAGGAAGAAACTTGTCAAAAAATAGCACATTTGTTGCAATTGGATGTTTGTGCTATTAAATGGTCAGTTTGTGTAGCTTAAAAGTGATTCAATCCGAGTATATTTGCATACACAAAAAAATATATCTTATGAAACGCACAGTTTTCTTTTCAGCAGTTTTCTTTTTATTATTATTATTGCATCTTTTCACGGGCAATCTTTGCGCACAGCAAGCGACCTCTTTTCATCGCTTGGGAAGTCAGGATGAAACGGTGCAGGATTTGTTTCCGGGATCTCACCGGGCGCGTCCCGTGATGGCCGATTTTACCAACAACGGTTATCTGGATATTTTTTACGGAGGTCAGGATTTAGGAGGATCGACCGGCTGGTATCTGCAGGAAATCAATAAAGATACCCGTTGGGGTGATCAGGGAGACGGTACTTACATAAACCCGATCTTAAACGCCGACTATTCCGACCCGGATGTTATTCGCGTCGGGGAGAAGTATTATATGGTTTGTTCCGAATTTCATTACATCGGTTTGCCAGTGCTTGAGTCGGACGACATGGTTAACTGGAAGATCATCAGCCAGGCATATAACCGCTTTGATTTCCCCGAATATGACAGCAATGGACGTTATGGCGGTGGTTCCTGGGCGCCGTCTATCCGGTATCATGCCGGGAAATTCTGGATTTATTTTTGTACGCCCAATGAAGGGTTGTTTATGACGAATGCGGAGCATCCCGCAGGCCCCTGGTCTCCTCTGTTGCAGGTAAAAAACGTTGGCGGATGGGAAGATCCCTGTCCTTTTTGGGACGAAGACGGTCAGGCGTATTTAGGACGAAGCCAATTGGGCGGCGGCCCTATTTTTCTCCATAAAATGAATGCCGACGGTACTCAACTGCTGGATAACGGCACGAAAATTTATGAAGGGGAAACGGCAGAAGGTACCAAAATATTTAAGAAAGGCGATTACTATTATTTAAGTATCCCGGAAGGCGGCGTTGCTACGGGATGGCAAACGGTGCTTCGTTCCCGGAATATTTACGGGAGTTACGAGAAAAAAATAGTATTGGAACAGGGTGCGACCAAGGTTAACGGCCCTCATCAAGGCGCACTGGTCGATACACCGGAAGGCGAATGGTGGTTTTATCATTTTCAGTCGAAAGACCCTTTGGGCAGAGTGGTGCATTTGCAGCCGGTAGAATGGAAGGAAGACTGGCCGCAGATTGGCGTTGACCTGGATATGAACGGAGTTGGCGAGCCGGTAAAAACATGGACGAAACCGGCAACCGGGCAACATTCGGATGTCGCTGTTCTGCAAACGAGTGATGATTTTTCATCGCCAACACTCGGTTTGCAATGGCAAATCAATCATAATCCGGTCAACGACCACTGGTCTCTCACCGACCGTCCGGGCTATCTCACCTTGAAGGCGATAAAGGCCAATAATTTGAAAAGCTCGAAGAACATGTTTACCCAGAAGGAGATGGGTTATCTCGGAGAGGCTTCTACCGAGTTGGATTGCAGTAAACTGTCGAACGGACAGCGTGCCGGTTTATTTTGCACAGGAAATCATTATCATGCCATTGGCGTAGAGCGTGGAACGGACAAAAACTACATTTACGTGGAAAAAGACGGCGTTTCCGAGCAAATCGTACCGGTATCTGCCGGAACAGTCTTTTTCAAAGTTTTTTTGAATGCCAATTCAAATGAGCATCAATTCTATTACAGCCTGGATAATGAGGAGTATGTTGCCTGTAAAGAGTCTTTTTCCCTGCAATCCGGCGACTGGAAAGGAAGCCGGGTGGGGATTTTTTCGTATAATACAGTAGCCGATGCGGGAGAGGCCGATTTTAACTGGTTTCACTATCAGTACGATGGTCCCGGAAAATATGCCAAAGAAATAATGTACCCGGAGAAATACGCCGATTGGCATGTTTGGAATGAATTGGCGGCACTGGTCGAAAATAACGGAGATGGAACGTTTTCTCTTATACAGGAGTATGATGCTAATATTCAAGTTACGATATGGACAAATGCCGTATTTTTTGATTATGATAATGATGGGAACTTGGACTTGTTGCTGGTTGCCAAGGGCGGAGACTGGCGTTTTCCGATGAGTAAAAAATTTGCTTGCCTGTACCGGAATTTGGGAGAAAGTGGTCATTACAGATTCCAGCAAGTGTATAACACGGGTTTCAAAGCCTATTGTGATGAGATGTATTTCAACACCCTGTCGGTTGGCGACTATGATCATGATGGATATAATGACGTTCTCATCATGTGCTATGACGATCGGGGTCGCAGCGTGGATTTGTACAAAAATCATGCGGGTGATGGAACATTTGTTTTGCAATCCGGCGCTTTCGATAAATCGCATCCGGCGTCGAACGGGTCGGTGATGTTCGGAGATATGGATAATGACGGCTGGCTGGATATTTTCTATACGGGTTACAGCACTGTGTCGAGAGGTATTCGTCTTCATAGAAACAGGCAGGATGGAACTTTTCAGGATATTACGCCGGGTAATATAGCCGGATCTTTTGAAAGTCAGTCGATATTGTCCGATGTCAACGGCGATGGAACACTGGATATTATGGTCACCGGGCATGGTGATAATTGGGAACGTTTTTCTTCTTTGTATTACAATACCATCCATCTGCCGACGAAGCTTCCGGAGTTTACCCATCATTCATCTGCCGCAACCGGTATTGTTCCGGTCAACAAGGCCAATATTCTGGCTGCCGACTTTAATCATGACGGACTTCAGGATATGATTATCAACGGCTACGACGGTTCAAAAGATTTGACGCGGGTGTATTACCAGAACGTCGAGCAAAAATTTGTGCAGGACGAAAAGAAAACGATTATTGCAACTAAAGACGGCGGTATCAATATGGGAGATGTGAATGGCGATGGAAATATGGATGTGATCGTTGCCGGTTACAAAGGCTCGGATACGGGCAATGCCTATGGATCGCCGGTCAGAATATACGAAAACCGGCCGGAAGAGGCCATGCTTTCTAATAATTTGCCGCCGGCGCCTCCGGCTTTTGTTCAGGCAGCGTATCGGGCGGGGAAATTAGTGATTCGTTGGGGGGATGCGAGTGATGATATTACGGCAATTCAGGCGCTTCGATACAATATTTATGTCAAAAGCAATACGACGAACTGGATTTGGATGATGATTCCGGCAGATATTCATACAGGGCGTGTGAAAGTCGGAACAGATTTGCAGACCTCTCTCTCTTCGGCTGTCAAGGAATATGTCCTGACGCTTCCTCCGGATGATTATACGGTTGGCGTACAGGCATTAGACCAGTCTTATGCCGGTGGAGCGTTTGCTACGTTCAGCGATTTGTTTACCGGAATCTCTTCCGATCCCAAAGAAAGCGGTAGATGGGTGCAAACACTGGAAGCCGGTATCCGGGTGCGAAGTGAATGTTCGGAGGAAGTTAACGTGGTTAACCTGAGAGGGGAAGTCCTGGCAAACGCCGTAACGAATACGTTGATTCCGCTGCTGGAACATGGATTCTATATTGTGAGAGTAGCCGGACAATCTTTCAAAATTATCAGATAACTATATCATCATTTAATATACAGATAATTTATGAGACAGTTGAATATAAGCATTTTGTTTTTATGTATCGCTTTCGTTGCCTGGAGTAAAAATGGTATTGAATCCGGAAAATGGAAATTATCCTATTCTTCCGAGCAGAACGGCATCGCTATTGAAAAAAATTCCTCAGTATTATGCTCCGGCCTGTATGCTTCGTGGAATTGGGAAGGGAAAGAAATTTCCACCCGCGACTATTCGAATCGAAAATGGGAAACAAACGCATGGCAAGATGCTTTTGGAAAGGGTTTTACCTGGACAGTCACTTATAGCGGAAAGGATTTGCCGGTGCTGGTGCAAACGTTTTACGTGTATCCTGAGAAGGATTATCTTTTGACGGAGTTTTTCGTAAAACATCCATCCGGCGAAATTGCTTCCAATTATATGGCTCCGGTGCATTTTCATCCGGTGGAATTTCCATTCGGCGAAGAAGGCCGGGCTTTGTTTGTTCCCTACGACAATGATGCCTGGATCCGTTTTCAATCGCATCCGCTGACTTTTGATCGACTGACCAGCTATGAAGTAACTGCCGTCTTTAATCCTGCCAGCCGGAAGGGGATTGTGCTTGGCTCGATCGAACATGATTACTGGAAGACTGCCGTAACAATGACCAGTGCACAGCCGGAAGGTATCGGCTCACTGGTTTGTTATGGCGGAGTTGCCGATTCATTGACGCGCGATTCCAAGCCTCATGGCGCCTTATCCGGAAAAGTGATTAAATCGCCCAAAGTCCTGCTGGGTGTTTTCGACGATTGGCGGAATGGTTTAGAGCAGTACGGCGAAGCCAATGCGCTGGTCGCTCCTCCCAAAGCGTGGGACAAAGCTGTGCCTTTCGGCTGGAACAGTTGGGGCGTCTTGCAGTTCAATCTCACCTATTCCAAGGCGATGCAGGTATCGGATTTCTTCAGAAATTATTTGCAGGAGCAGTCTTTTCTTAATTCGGATCATACCTTGTATGTTGGACTGGACTCCGGTTGGGATCGTTTTACGGAAGATGAGTTGAAATCTTTTGTACAGCAATGCAGGAAAAACGGTCAAATAGCAGGGATTTACTGGACGCCTTTCACCGATTGGGGACGGAATCCCGAAGCGACTGTCAGAGAAGCGACGGAATATCAGTTCAAAGACATTTACATCTATTCGCACGGGAAACCGCAGGAACTTGACGGCGCTTACGCAATTGACCCTACGCATCCGGCAATTGAAGAGCGGATGAAGAAAGCCTCGGAATTGTTTCACCGTTGTGGCTTTGAGTATGTGAAAATGGACTTTATGACGCACGGAGCATTGGAAAGCGACCGTTGGTATCGCCCGGAGATTCGAACCGGCGTCCAGGCCTATAATTATGGGATGGAATTGCTGAACAGGTATTTTGGCGATATGTATATCAACCTGTCCATTTCTCCGGTTTTTCCGGCTCAATACGCTCAGTCCCGCCGTATTGCCTGCGATGCCTGGAACAAAATAAAGGATACGGAATATACAATGAATGCTGTTTCTTACGGCTGGTGGATTGATCAGGTTTATCAGTACAATGATGCCGACCATGTGGTTTTGCGTGAGGCAAGCGAAGGCGAAAATCGGGCGCGTGTAACTTCGGCTGTTATCACAGGCCTCTACATAGTGGGCGACGATTTCAGCGAAGAAGGTTCCGAAGAAGGAAAGGAGCGAGCGAAGATGTATCTGACAAATCCCCGGATCAATGCGATTGCGAATGGCGTTTCGTTTCGTCCGCTGGAAGGAAACGGAGAAAAGTCGGAAAATCAGTTTGTCCGTACCGATGAAGATGGAACATACTATGTCTGTTTCAATTATACGGAAGCACCGGTAGATATACGGATTCCCTGGGAACGTATTGGAATTGCCGTCCCGGAAAAAATGGAGGCCGTCGATTGCTGGAAGCATGAAAAAATAGACATCCGGGGCAGCGTGTCGGTGCCGGGAAAGGATGTTTTGGTGGTGAAGATTACAGGATGAGAATTTTTGATCTCAGTTTTTCATAGATTTTTCATAGACAACTGTATTCTTTTCCGTTCCAAATCTACAGATAAAACCCTCACTTTGACGTGCTGGTGTACGGAGACAACTTCTGTGGGATCGGAAATAAAGCGGTCGGCCAATTCGGAAATATGCACCAAACCGTTTTCCTTGATGCCGATGTCGACGAAACATCCGAAGTTGGTGATATTATTGATGATGCCGGGAAGTTCCATCCCTTCCCGCAAATCCTGTATGGTTTTGATGCTTTTGTCGAACTCAAAGACTTTAATGATTTGACGCGGATCGCGACCGGGTTTATCCAGTTCTTCCAGGATGTCTTTCAAGGTCGGCATGCCGATTTTATCTGTGAGATATTTTTCCAGGGAGAGTTGTTTCTTCAGCGCTTTGTCAGTCATTAAATCGGACACGCTACAAGCGAGGTCTTTGGACATTTTTTCTACAATATGGTAACTCTCCGGGTGTACGGCCGAATTGTCCAATGGATTTTCGGCCTCCGGTATGCGCAGGAAACCGGCGCACTGTTCAAAGGTTTTTTCTCCCATGCGCGGGATTTTCATCAAATCTTTCCGGCTGTTGAACGCTCCGTTTTCCGTCCGGTATTTAACGATATTTTCGGCCAAAGTAGGGCCTAATCCGGAAACATAAGTCAACAAATGTTTGCTGGCTGTATTCACATTTACGCCTACCATATTTACACAGTTTTCGACTGTCTGGTCTAATGACTTTTTTAATTTGTTCTGATCGACATCATGCTGATATTGTCCGACGCCAATAGATTTCGGATCTATTTTCACCAATTCGGCCAGCGGATCCATCAAACGACGTCCAATACTGACCGATCCTCTAACCGTTACATCATAATTGGGAAACTCGTCTCTCGCCGTCTTGGACGCGGAATATACCGACGCCCCGTTTTCACTGACCACAAACACCTGTACCTTGCGGTCATACCGGAGATTGGTAATAAAATCTTCCGTTTCGCGACTGGCAGTACCGTTTCCGATGGCGATGGCTTCGATGTTGTAAGCGTTCACCAATGCTGTTATTTTCATTCCGGCTTTACTTCTTTCATGCTGCGGCGGATGGGGGTAAATTGTCTCGTTGTGCAGTAAATTGCCCTGCGCATCCAGACAAACTAATTTGCAACCGGTACGATAACCGGGATCTATGCCCAACACCCGTTTTTGTCCCAACGGCGGCGCTAATAACAACTGCCGCAGGTTTTCCGAGAAAACTTTGATGGCTTCCACATCCGCTTTTTCTTTGGAAAGGGCGGCAAACTCCGTTTCGATGGAGGGTTTCAACAATCTTTTATAGGAATCTTTCAACGCTTCTTCTACCTGTTTGGAAGAAGAGGTACATCCGTTGATATATTTTTTAGTCAACGCTTCGACACAATGTGCATCGTCCGGATCAATGCCGACACGCAGAAACCCTTCGCTCTCGCCTCGCCTCATAGCCAGTATGCGATGAGAAGAGCAGCGTTTGAGCGGCTCGCTGAACTCAAAATAATCTCGGTATTTATCTCCTTCCTTTTCCTTTCCTTTGACAAGTCTGGAGGAGATGACCGCTTCCCGATTAAAAAAGTTCCGGATAATATTTCTGGCAGAACTGTCTTCGCTAATCCATTCGGCAATAATGTCTCTGGCGCCTTGCAAGGCTTCTTCCGGCGATTGTACTTCTCCTTTCACGAAACGGATGGCTTGCGATTCAACGTCCCGTTCCTGTTGTATCATCAGGATTTTCGCCAATGGCTCCAAGCCTTTTTTGCGTGCGATTTCCGCTTTTGTCTGGCGTTTGGGTTTGTATGGAAGATAAAGGTCTTCGAGTTCGGCACTGTCCCAGCAGTCATCGATACATTTCCTGAGCGCTGGAGTGAGCTTTTCCTGTTCTTCGATCGTCTTCAGAATAGTCTCTTTGCGTTTGACAAGCTCTTGCAATTTTTCGTAAACATCTTTGATTTGACCAATTGCTATCTCGTCCAATCCTCCGGTTACTTCTTTCCTATAACGGCTGATAAATGGAATGGTTGCCCCTTCGTCCAATAACAGGAGGGTTTTGCTGATTTGTTTTTCGCTGATAGATAGCTGTTTCGTGATAATATCCGGGAAAGTCATACGTAAATTTTATTGCTTTTAATTTATTCGACGGCAAATTTACGGCAAATTTATGGGAAATAATCGAAATTCGGAACAAAACCTCTATCACTGTATATTTCACTTCAGCTCTTAACTTGATGACATTGAGTTGGAGCCTTTGCCGAGCGTGGATTATGGTGAAAAAAGGAAAACTTCCCGGAAATCTTTTGGTGCGGTTGTCCTGGAAATATTTTGCTGTTTCAAAGATTGCTTGTATCATGAAAAAAAACGCTAACTTTGTCAAGAAAAAAACAAAAAGAGCATGGGACGAAATAAGAAACTGAAATTATTATTGACAAGTATTGTATTATTATTCCTGTTTTCCTGTAAGAATTTGGAAAACAAGGAAATGGATTCAAAAGTAATCGACATTGAACACGCTCTGCAAAACCTCTCACACCTCAAAGTTTCCGATTTCGGTAAAACAATCCGGTATATTCCGTTAGAAACAACAGACGATGGCTTGATAGGTAGAAATCCTGTTGTCAAAGTATTAAAAAGCTATATTGTAATTGAATATAGTCGGGGACACTGCCTGTTATTTAATAAAGAAAACGGACGTTTTATCGCGGAAATCGGACATTCCGGGCAAGATCCGAAAGCATTTACCAATAATTTTTCCTGGACGGACGAAAAGGAAGAATTTTTGTATTTTGAACGCAGGCCTAATCAATTGATAAAATACGATATGAAAGGGAATTTCTGCGATCAAATAAAATTCTCATCCTCCGGACTGGCGTCCTGTTATTTAATAACGGACTCGGAATTTATCGGATATTTTGATGGAATAAATTCATTCTTTGACGAAATAAATTCATTCGGATATGCCTTGGGAATATTCGACAAAGAAGGAAATTTGAAGGATACGATTCCGTCGTTTTTCCCGAAAACGCAAGTCGTACCGGATGATATAATGAGCATTAACATTTTTCGGGGAAATACTTTGTATGACAGGTATGGAAACTGGACACGTGCAGGCGCTATCATTACGGATTATAAAAATGATGCAAGACAAATTATTGCTGCAAACGCGGCAAGAATATGGAAAAATAATGAAAACATTCGCATCAAAGAAGATTTCGTAGACACGCTCTATACCGTTTCTGCCGGCAAATTTATTCCGTTAATTGCTTTCCACACCGGTAAGTACCACTGGCCTATAGAAGAAAAAACTAATAAGAAGCATACCAATGAACGTGTTTTTATTGCGGATATATCCGAAAATAACGATTTCATTTTCTTCCAGTGCATCATGGGAATGTATTCCGACAGTCCTGTTTTATATAACGGCCTGTATGACAAGAAAACAGGAGAGACAAAACTCGGCAAACACAGCGATGGCATAAAAGATGATTTAACTCTCTTCATGCCATTTACCTCTTTAGGTATGAGCACCGTCGGCGAATTTGTTTCCCTTGTTGAAGCCGGAGATGTTATGGAATGGCTGGAAAACCATCCGGAAGCAATAAATAATGAACAGCTTTCTTTTCTGAAAGAGTTGGATGGAGAAATGAATCCGATTGTTATACTGATAGAATAAATGCCTTCCATCTGTTGTGTGCTCATTTTTACAGGATTATAGATAAACTCAATGTAAGGATAGCAACTATTGATTTGATTGGTCTGAAATTTGTCTGTAAATTTGCATCATAAAAAAGTAATCAAGACGATTATTTATTAACAGATTAAATTACAAATGTTATGGACACTAAAAACAATGTAGGATTAGAACTGAATGTAGTGAATCCCGTGATCGCAAAACTGAATGATATTCTGGCTAATTACCAGGTGTTTTACACAAACCTGAGAGGTTTCCACTGGAATATCCAGGGAGATAAATTCCTGGAATTGCACGAACTTTACGAAGAATATTACAACGAGCTTGCCGAAAAAATCGACGAAGTAGCCGAGCGGATTGTGATGCTGGGAGAAGTTCCCGCCAACAGTTTCTCCGAGTATTTGAAATCGGCAAAAGTAGCAGAAGTATCCAGAGTTTTCGACTGGAGAATCGGCGCAAGCAATGTAGTAGAAACGTTGCAGTTCCTTTTGTCCGAACTCAGAGAACTTTACAGACTTGCGGTCAAGGCAGGCGATCAAGCCTCAATTTCACTGGCAGTTCATGGAGTCAGGAGTTTTGAAAAGAAAGTATGGGTACTTTCCGCCTATTTGAAAGAATAAGTAGAAAATAAAGTTAAACATTAGCGAGTAAGACCTGATTATGGGCGGCAAACAAGTGTAATGCTTGTTTACCGTCCATTTTTTTATAACGGTCTTTAATTAAAAATTATCAATATCAATTCAATATTTCTCTTGCCAGTCAGACATTGCAAGAGGATTATAGGACTGTCCGATAAAAAACATATGAAATATATAGCCACCAGTTTACGCGCAGTGGACACTATTCCTCCAAAGTCAACTATCCTTTTGCATCATATATCTGGGCGAAAATCTTCAGATGTGAATCCTTGAATTTTACAGATGCATACTTTTGTATATATATAAATTCACATCGATACATAAATGCAAATCACATAAGAAAATCATCTACAAATAGAATTACACAATCAGAAAATATTAAAAATTTACCATCTGAAATAATACACATTTGTAAATAATATTACTCACAAATAAAAAGCCAAAACTTTCCTTAAATAAATTCATTAAATCAATAATACCCAATTATTTATACTTAAAACAAGGTGCATTAAAACGAATTTCTCTGTATATTTATACCAAATGCAATGTACACCCCTAATAAGATAGCTTATGCAAACGAGTATTAGCATAATAACCAATATATTATATAGAAAATGTGAAGTGATTTACAAAGCTATTTTTGATTGCTTTTACAAATGTATTTACAAACAACTGTATTGCGACGAACATTTGTAAATAATTAAATTCGCATCAATAATTTGCATGTGTAGAAATTTACATGTATATTTGTAGCTTTAATTATTCAGGCATGTATAGATCTGTAATATCATTTTAAAATCCGGATTTTTCAGCCTAAATCATGAACAAATAAAATATGAAAGAGAGAATTGATCAGGTAATTAAATTTGCAAAAATGAATCCTTCCGAGTTTGCAGACCATATTGGGATTAGTCGCGCATCGATAAACCATATATTGAATGGTCGCAATAATCCCAGCTTGGACGTTGTATTAAAAATACTGGCGAAATTTGATACGATTAATTCCGACTGGTTGTTATATGGGAAAGAACCGGTATATAAAAAAAGTACGTCCTATCCTTTACAAAAATCCTTATTTGATGAACATGCTCTTGCTCTGAAAGCGGAAGATACTGCGACAAAAGTCATCCATCCCAAGGAGAATGAGATAAGAATGTCCGAAAATGAAACTAAACAGCAGATTATAGAGCATTTATCTCCGCAAATACAAGTTCAGAAAAAAATCACTAAAATAATGGTTTTCTATTCGGACAATACCTATGACAGTCTATCGTCCGATTTTTGATATTCCCCGATGTATCTCACATGAGATTTTTATGCACCTGTGTGCTGTGCAGATTGAAGATTTTCATGTACCTTTGCCATCAATTATGTAAAATATGAAAATTCAAGTCTTGAAGAAATTTCGGGAGTGTTACATTGTACTTGATGAGATTTTATTGGCTCTGCCGCCAACCGGACACCTCTCAGAAAAGATATGTATCTGCCCTGTTACACTTCAAATGTCATACAAAAAGCAATGTCTAAAATGAATTTATGAAAAAATATATCGCAGATTTAACGGTAAGGGAAAATATTCGCCTGCATCCTGATTATTATCTCTTGAAATTGACGCAGGATGAAGCGTTGCCTCCCATGCATCCCGGACAGTTTGTAGAAATGAAGGTCGAAGGTTCGCCGGAGACGTTTCTTCGCCGTCCGATTTCCATCCATTTTGTCGACAGGACGAAAAATGAAATCTGGCTGCTGATTCGAATCGCCGGCAAAGGGACGCTTCAAATGTCTTCTCTTCTGGCTGGAGAATCGGTCAATCTCATATATCCTCTTGGGAACGGTTTTTCGCTTCCGGAGGAGGAAGATAAAGAGAAGATACCGCTGTTGATTGGCGGTGGCGTCGGAACGGCTCCCATGCTGTTTTGGGGTGCATATTTGAAGTCGATGGGTTATCATCCGGTTTTTCTTCTTGGCGCCCGGTCATCCGGCGATTTGTTACAATTGGATGCATTTGCCGCTTACGGGGAGGTCTACACGACAACGGAAGATGGTTCGGCGGGCGAGAAAGGCTTTGTTACTCATCATTCTATCCTGAAAAAAGGCGGTTTCAGCATGATTTACACCTGTGGGCCGAAGCCCATGATGGTCTCTGTAGCCGCCTGCGCCAAAGCAGCGAAAATTCCCTGTGAAGTATCTCTTGAAAACATGATGTCATGCGGGATTGGAGCCTGTTTGTGCTGTGTGGAAAATACCTGCGAAGGGAATATATGTGTGTGTAAAGATGGTCCCGTATTTAATATAGAAAAGTTGACATGGCAAATATGAATGTAAACATCGGAAAACTCCATTTGAAGAACCCTGTAACGGTCGCTTCGGGTACTTTTGGCTATGGAACAGAGTTTTCGGACTTCATGGATCTGTCGCGAATAGGTGGTATTTTTGTAAAAGGAACTACAATTCGTCTCAGGGAAGGTAACGATTATCCCCGCATGGCAGAAACGCCGTCCGGAATGTTAAACGCTGTGGGACTGCAAAATAAAGGTGTAGACTATTTTATTTCCGGCATCTACCCGGAGATAAAAGATATTGACACATGTATGATGGTTAACGTCAGCGGTTCTACAATTGAAGATTACGTGGCATGTGCCGAAAAAGTGAATGAACTGGATAAAATTCCAGCCATAGAACTGAATATTTCCTGTCCCAATGTCAAGCAGGGCGGGATGGCTTTTGGTATCAGTTGCCGCAGTGCGGCAGAGGTCGTATCGGCGGTACGGAAGGTCTATCGGAAGACGCTGATTGTAAAATTATCTCCCAATGTCACCGACATTACGGAAATCGCCCGGGCGGTGGAAGCGGAAGGCGCCGATTCGGTTTCGCTTATCAATACCCTGCTGGGCATGGCCATTGATGCGGAAAAAAGAAAACCGGCACTGTCTACGATCACCGGCGGACTGTCGGGGCCATGCGTTAAGCCGGTCGCCCTCCGGATGGTATGGCAGACGGCTAAAGCCGTCAAAATTCCCGTTATCGGTTTGGGAGGAATAGCCTGCGCTGCGGATGCCGTCGAATTTTTGCTCGCCGGCGCCACGGCTGTTCAAATCGGAACCTGTAATTTCATTGATCCGGCGATTTCCGTCAAAGTCGTCGACGGCATAAACGAATATCTGGACAGGCACGGATTTCAGTCGGTGGATGAGATAGTTGGACTTGTCTGACTTTTCGGCTATCTGCTTCCCAGGTATAAAAAGAACATGCTGATCAGCATGAGCAACAGGTCGAGGGCTTTTCGTTTCAGGTTCTTTTCCCGGAAAATAAGCGCTCCGGCGATGAAAGTTACAATAACACTGCTTCTTCTCAGCATGGAAATGATGGAGATCATTGAATCGGGATAACTCAGGGCGTAAAAATAGACGAAGTCGGCAGCAGTGAGGAAGACGGATATGCCGAGTATAGACCATCTCCAGTTGAAAGCAGCCGTTTTCCGTCGCACCGGATACCAGATACGAAGCAGTACGATAGCCATAATCGCACATTGATAGCAGTTGTACCAGACCTGTACGGTCATTACGTCAAAGCGGCGTATCAGGAATTTGTCATACAAGCCGCTGAGAGCGCCCATCACAATAGAAAAAACAAGGAAAAATATCCATTTATCCCTCTTGAAATTGATTCCTTCCTTTCTGCCGGAAAGTGCAAGGAGATAAAAGGAAATCACGGACAAAATAACGCCAATCCATTGATAGACATTCAATCTCTCGCCGAAAATCAGCAGGGCGCCGATCAGGGTAATAACGGGCTGAGTGGCTTTGATGGGGCCAATGATGGTCAGCGGCAGGTATTTTATTGCAAAATAGGATGATATCCAGGAAGAGAGTACAATAATGGATTTCAAGAATATATATCCGTGCGTCTTCAAAGAGGAGTGGGGGATATATAACAGGCTGTCCCTCAGTAAATCGGGAGCAGCGCACGACAGGATAATAAACGGCAGAAAAATCAGGCTGCTAAACAGCGTATTCAAAAATAACACCGGAATGACGGCGTTGCGGTCAAGCGAGATTTTTTTACAGATGTCGTATATCCCTAACAGCAACGCAGATAAAAGAGCCAGCGCTAACCACATCGCAGTATCAGCTATTTTTTATTTCCAGCAAAACAACGTTTTCCACATGGTGGGTATGGGGAAACATGTCTACCGGCTGCACTTTTGCAACCCTGTATTTTGCGTCCAGCAAGCCCAAATCGCGCGCCTGAGTCGCAGGATTGCAGCTTACATAAACAATTCTTTGAGGCGCTGCGGACAGAATCGCATCAATCACATCATCGTGCATTCCGGCGCGGGGCGGATCGGTAATGATCACATCCGGCCGGCCGTACCGTTCGATAAAGCTTTCCGTCAGCAGGTCTTTCATATCTCCGGAAAAGAAAAGCGTGTTGGTGATGCCGTTCAGTTCCGAATTGACTTTCGCATCTTCGATGGCTTCCGGGACGTATTCGATTCCGATGACCTGCCTGGCGCCGGCGGCAATGAAACTGGCAATGGCGCCGGCGCCGGTGTACAGGTCGTATACCAGTTCCTTTCCGGTCAATCCGGCAAAATCCCTCGCTGTTTTGTACAGTTCGTAAGCCTGAAATGTATTGGTTTGATAAAATGATTTCGCGCCAATCTTGAATCTCAGGTTTTCCATGGTTTCATAGATGCAGTCCCGGCCTTTCCAGGTGATAATTTCCTGATCCGATACCGTGTCATTGGCCTTGCTGTTAATGACATACAGCAGAGACGTGATTTGAGGAAAGCGTTCGGCAACATGCGTCAGCAACGCTTGCTGCTTTTCTTCGTCCCGGTAGAAAAACTGTATGAGCAGCATGATTTCGCCGGTCGACATCGTACGGATCATGATGTTTCTCATCAGGCCTTCCTGGTTTCGCAGATCGAAAAAAGTGTAGCTGTTTTGCAGGCAAAAGTCCCTGACAGCGTTGCGAATATCGTTGGCAATGTCGTCCTGCAGCCAGCATTTATTGATGTTCATCACCTTGTCGAACATGCCGGGGATATGGAATCCCAGGACATTCATGTTGCTGAAGGGCAGCCCTGATTTTATTTCGTCTTCCGTCAGCCATCGCTTATTGGAAAACGTGTATTCCATCTTGTTCCTGTAGAAAAGGGCTTGTGCAGAACCCAGGATGGGATTTATCTCCGGTAGCGTCATTTTTCCGATTCTGACCAGGCTGTCGACGACCTGCTGCTGCTTGTACTTTAGCTGCTCTTCGTAGGGCAGGATTTGCCATTTACAGCCGCCGCAGATTCCAAAGTGCTCGCATACAGCTTGCTGCCTGACTGGGGAATAGCTTTTTATCCGGATTGCTTTTGCTTCGGCATAGCTGTTTTTCTTTCTCGTCAGTTGCAGGTCGACCACATCGCCGGGCACAACGTAAGGTACAAATATCACTAAATCATTTACTTTGGCGATGGCTTTGCCTTCTGCCGCAATTTTCTCGATGGTGACGTCTTCCAACAGGGGGAGTTGTTTTTTGTTTTTTGCCATTATAAATTAGTGTTATGTTTACTCAAAATTGGCATATCGTCATTGCGAGGGAGGGCATTAGCAAATAGATTAGCGAAAATTCTATTAAACATAATAATCATTATGTTCATTTATTATTCTCTTAAAACCAATATTGGTGTATCTGTGTGGAATAACATTCTCCTGGCCATACTTGGATTAAAAATACGGGAAAATATATTCCGGTGATAAGTTGTTAGCGTAATTACATCAATCGCGTTGTTGCGGATAAATTTTTCGAGATTCAATACAAAATCCTGTCCATCAATAATATCATAGTGAATTTTCAGTTCCGGATATTGTTTGGACAGATATTCTTTGATGCCACCCAATTTAATTTCGTTCCAAGTATCTTGCTTATTATGAGTAATATGAAACAAATAGAATGATATATTATCATCTCGCAGTGCGTTGAAAAGCGTATCCATTGAAATCAGGTCTTTTTGCTCAAAACTCGTACCGAAAGCAACATTTCGGACTTGTGAGAATTTTCTGAGTGGCGTGTTTTCCGGGATGGCGAAAACCGGTACATGCGTTCTTTCGATCACCTCGGCAGTTACACTACCAATCAGTTCCTGATCTTTTTGATTTTTACCTCTGGTACCCATGATGATCATCAACGGTTTCAGTTCTTTGCTGATGCGGATAATTTCTTCTTCCGGAAGTCCTTCATGCAGCGAATCTGTATAATTCACATTTTCCCATTGGCCAGAACTGATCTTTTCCTGTATGATTTGATTGAGTTTTTTCATCTCATCCTGTACCTTTTTGAAGATTTCTATAGACATTTCTTCATTTCCGGTTTGATACATGAAACTGTCTCCTATGGAAATAGACGCCGGATAAATGGGTGTATAATAAGCATGTATGATATGGATATTCGCCCCTGTTTTATACGCATAGTTAAATCCCAGTTCACAGGCTCTGAGTGAATAATCCGAGAAATCGACCGGAATCAGTATGGTTTTGGTACGGATCTCCTCTCCTTTTCCGTTTTCTTCCTGCTCCAGCTTTTTGAAAAAGTCCAACTCTTCGATCAATCTAAGCGCTTTCGGGAGATCGCTTTCTTTTATACGAATCCTGACGCCGGCAGAAACAACCGGTTGTATTTGATTCACATTGTGCAAAAACACTTCAATGCCCTCATTTCCCAAGAGCATTTTTACCATTAATGCTTTCTGATAAGTATGAATGGCTAAGGTGATTAATGTATCTTCCATTGTTTTTTATATTTTTTATTTGACTGCTCCGTTTTTTATTTAACTGTATGTTTCCTCATATTCTATACAACAAAAAAAATCCCTCCACAGTTTTTCGAGTAAAGGGATTTTTTCTTGTGAGAACGCTTTTCAGGATGGTTCCTCGGAAGAAAAAACCTTATGGCTTGTTTCCCCAAGGATAATCAGTGCTTTCTCCAATATCGTAGAATCATCAAGCATTACAATACCACCATCCGGCCCCGGTTCAATATGAACACCACAACTTTTTCCATTGTTGTAGTTATATCCTCCGAAGTAATTACGAACGGTTTCTATTGAAAGACCCAATTCTTCTGCAATCTTTTTAGTACTTCCACTTGGCAGATTATCCTTGATTCTGCGAAGTTCGTTAAACGAAATCGTTTTTGTCATGGTCAATTTTTTACAAAGTTTTACATGAAATAATTATATTACCTAATTAAGCCCCTAATTTAATTGAAATAATTCTGCTGACCAAGTAATTTGACCTAATAAATGTCAATGGTATATGTGTTTTACGACATATTTTCTCTCAAAAACAATCTAACAAGCTGATTATTAAATAATAAAATACATATTATTGTTATCCAAAAAAACAGGGAAATGATATTTTTTTCTTTGGTTGTGTAACGAGAATTTTTTAATTCGGAATCGGAAGCAGATATCTTTAAAAAATATTTCCTTGCCGTTACATAAAGACAGTAGCAGATGAATCCTGCCAATACACCGACAATCGCTCCGCCCACAATATCGGAAATAAAATGAACTCCTAAATAAACCCTGGAGTAAGCATTGAGTATGGCAAAAGTCAGCATCGTAAATGTGAAAAACCTGTTCCTGAACAGCAATATTGTAAATATGGCACAGCCAAATGCATTGGCGGCATGACTGGATACGAAACCATATCTTCCTCCCCGATAACCAAATACCGTTTTGACTTCATCCATGAAATCAGGATGGTGCGTCGGGCGGAAACGGGCGAAATAAGGTTTGATCAACGAAGCGGAAACTTGATCACAAATTGTTATAACCAACGCGATGGCAAGTATCACAAACAATGCTTCTTTCCAGTTTTTTTTATAGAAAATGACAATCAGTAAACAAACTGCCCACGGAATCCAGACCCATGTGCTCGATATCAGCCATATAAAACGATCCATCATGGGTGAATCACTCCCATTCAACAGAAAAAATAATCCTCGCTCATACTCCAGTATTTTTTCCAACATGCTAAATTATCTCGATTTTATTATTTTCGATCCAACCCACATTCCCGTCTTCCAAGACAATTTCGCTCCAATTGCCTAATTTACTTTTAATAAATACTTTACTTCCTTCATGCAAGACAACAATATCCACACCGCTTTTATCCGGGGAACCTTTGACGGTAACGGTAGGTGCGAAAATGATCGCAGTGTCTTTTGCCGTTAATTTCTCTTTTTGCCGGTATGCAAAAATATTGGAAGATATTGTCCCTATCAGCAGTATAATACCAGCATAGAATCCGATTTTTTTCCACAATCTTTTGCTGGAGAAAAAGAACAAGGCCAAACATCCGATAAAAAACAGGAATGTGACAATTCCCGCCCAAGACCATTGATTGGTACTGAAGATGTTCCGGATATCTGTCAGCCATTGGCTCAAGAAAAACATACCTATCGGTTCAATTTTATCGACTGTTTTTTGTTTAGCCATTTCCAGGTTGACACGAATGTCTTCATTTCCCGGATCCCGTAACAAAGCACGCTCATAATGTAAGATGGCAGGCGCTATTTCGTTCTTCTTGTAATAAGCGTTTCCTAAATTATAATGTACAACAACGGATTCTCCTTTTTCCCGTAGAATTTTTTCGTACAAATCAATGGCATCCTGATATTTTTCATTGATATACAGCTCATTGGCTTGTTTCAACCACTCGGTATCCGGAAGATTTGAGAGGGAAGCCAGCGTATCCGGCTGTTCCTGTATATCTTGTGCCTCCACAATGCCGGATAAGCATAATTGAATGAACAACAGGATCAAATATCGTTTGAATTTCATTATTTTCATCTTTTTCCTTATTTTTTGATTGTATTTTCCATTTTGTTCATAGCCTGTATCACAGCCTTATAGAGTTCATCCATTTCTGTCGCGCCCTGCGATGGAGCATAACGTGCAAATTCACAGGTATTTAAAATTTTCATCAACTCATAGATCAATATCTCGTCGGCGCCGTATTTGAATAATTCGTTTTCTACATTATCCTTTGTCAGGGAAGCAACAGGAATACTCAGTTTATCGCTTAAATAACCCCATAAAGTTCGCAGAATTTCATCGTAAAATGCTTCTCTGTTGTTTTCTTTCAAAAGTTTACCGGCAATTTTTAAGCGTTTGCCGGCGACTTTATTCGCCTTTTTTGTACGCATCAGTGCGATATTGGCATTTTCTTTAATTTGCTTACGGTAGATGAAGAAGAAAACAGCAAATAAGAGCGCCGGAATCAGATAGAACAGCATATAGGAGATCTTTCCGAAGAAAAAGTCTTCTTTCGGACGAATCTCTACCAGACGGGTGTTGATGTAACGAATATCTTTACCTAAATACTTGATATCTTCTTTGTTGGAATAATTCACGACAGCCCTAGTCTCCTCCCCTCCTTTTCCTTTCTCTACCTGTAATTTGTATTCCGGAGTTGCATATTTTTTATAGCTTTTCGTTTGAGGATCAAAATAAGAAAATTCAACGGACGGTATAGTGAAGTCGCCTGCATACCTTGGTATAGCTAAATATTCGATTGTTTTTGTTCCGGAAACGCCACCCGTAGTAACTTTCGTGTTCAGATCGACCTTAGGATCGTATATTTCAAAATCCGTCTCGTTAGGAAAGGTAATTTCCGGATTTTTAATCATTTTCAAGTTACCGGTGCCGGAAATATTGATTTTGACAGTGACCGCCTCATTGGTTTTTAATTTTTCCTTATTGATAGACGATGTTATTTTATAACTGCCAACGGCTCCTGCAAAGGAGCCTGGTTTTCCAGCCGGCAATGCCTTCACATCTACCGTTACCGGATTGATATTCAAGGTTTTTTTGACTTTCGAATAGACATCGTTGTCAAAAAAACTCCGCGCTCTTCTAAGTAAAATCGCCACTTCTGTATCTAACTGTCCTCCGGCTATTGTGAGTTTACCGGATCGTTGGGGAAAAAGAAAGAATTGTTTTATCACACCGGTAGAATAAGTTTTGCCGTTATAGTTTTCCATCTCAGATAATGAGATGTTGGCCGGAGATTCTACTTCCTGCATGATAAAACCTTCGAAATTAGGTATTTTAAAATTACCTAAATTCGTAACATTCACTCTCGTATAAAGTTTGAGCGTAACCAGAAAACCTTCATTCTCATATACATTGTTTCTGGATATTTGTGCGCGGATAAATATATCGTCTGCTTTGATCATAGCAGCGCCCGACGTTTCTTCGTCTTGTTGAGTTGCATTTCCTCCTCCAGACTGAGCCGTCGCAGCAGCTATTACATTAATTGTTAACGGATTAGATTGATATGTGCTGTTATCAATCCGAATACTTGCCGGCCCGATTTCGAATGTTCCTTCCTTTTGGGCTTGCAAGATGTAAGTATAGGTTTCATAAGTAACTGATTCCACATGAGAACCTACAATCTGCATATTGGTGCCTTTGGAGTGGGCATGGCTATACACAATCTTAAAATCGCTCATTTCGGGAACTCTCAGGTCTTTCCCACTTGCATTCGTTAATGTATAGGACAGTCTGAATTGTTCTCCGACAGCCACCGTTCCGGGCGCCGAAGCTTTGAACGTAATATCTGCCGCCCACAAAAGGGGTGTTGATAGCAAGCTTATCCAACAGAGCAATATTTTTTGTTTCATTTTTACCAATCTTTACCTGATTTATTTTGTTTTGCTTTTACCTTTTGAGCCTCTCTGACTTTGTTTTGTGTCTTTTTCTCATCTTCCGAAAGCGCTTTTAATAATTGTTCCGCTTTTTCTTTGCTCATATCTCGCTGTTGTTGCTGTTCATTTTGCTGTTCTTGTTGTTGCTGCTGATCTTGCTGGTCTTGTTTGTCCTGCTGTTTATCCTGATCTTGCTGATCCTGTTTGTTTTGGTCTTTCTCCTGATCCTTGTTCTTATCTTTATCTTTGTCTTTATCCTGATCCTGCTGCTGTTGGTCTTGCAAGAGTTTTTGGGCGACGGCCAGGTTGTAACGTGTATCGTTATCATTCGGGTTGTTGATTAACGACTGCCGGTACGCATCTACACTTTTTTGATAATCCTGCGCACTCATCATGACGTTTCCGATGTTGTGCCACGTTTTTGCCAGGGTTTGTTTGTCCTTTTCTTTCGTAACAATTCCCTGGTATTGTTCCAGCGCTTCCTTGTACTTTTCTTGTTTAAATAAGGAATTTCCCAGATTATAGGCTGCTTTGGAAGACCTGCTATTAACCGACAATGCCTTTTGGTAAGCGATTTCGGACGCTGTATATTCTTTTTGTTCATACAGCTTGTTTCCTTCGCGAATTTTCTGTCTTTCTTCTTTCTGAGAAAAAGCGGTGAAAGAAACGCCCAACAAAATAATCAATAAATATGTTCTATATTTCATCATTTTTCAACCATTTATCAGGAAAACAATTTGATTTTACGATACACACGATTTTTTCGTTCCAGCATAAAGAAATCTGCTATCAATAATGCTAAAACAATCCAGGCCAGCAGGTGGAACTGCTCTTCATATTCGGAATAGACTTTGCTTTCCAATTCCGTCTTATTCAGTTTATTCAATTCTTTTTGCAAAATTTGCAATGCTTTATTGCTGTTGTCGGCCTGCACATAGATTCCTGCGCCGGCAGAGGCTATTTGCTGGCACATCTCCTCATTCAAATTCGTGACAACGACATTGCCGGCGTTATCTTTTCGGAAATTAGTACTTCCGGGATACAGCGGAATCGGTGCACCGCTGACGGTTCCGATACCAACTACATTCACTTTGATATTTTTTTCCAAGGCTGCTTTCGCCGCATTGACAGCATTATCTTCATGGTTTTCTCCGTCGGTAATAACGATGATTGTTTTTTCAGATGATTCATTTGTGGAGAAGGAATTAACGGCCAGTGAAATAGCTGCTCCAATAGCCGTTCCCTGCCGGGAAACCATTTGTGGATTGATGGATGAAATAAACATCTTGGCCGCCGTATAGTCGGAAGTAATGGGAAGTTGTATATAAGCCTCTCCTGCAAAAACGATCAGGCCTATTTTATCATTGGAAAAGCCATCAATCAAACGGGAAAGTGTTTGTTTGGATTTTTCCAGTCGGCTGGGAGTAATGTCTTCGGAAAGCATGGAGTTCGAGACGTCCAGGCAAATCATCACTTCAATTCCCTGTTTTTTGACGGATACGAGCTTACTGCCTGCCTGCGGACCTGCGAGCATGAATATAATCAATGTTATTCCAACAAATAAAAACCAGAATTTCAAGTATTGCCGTTTATGGGATACATCCGGCATCAACAGTTTGAGTATTTGCGGATTACCGAATTTACTCAAATTACGCCTCTTTTTGTATATGAAATACAAATATATCAAAAAAAGTACCGGCAGTACAAATAACAAAGATAGAAAAACAGGATGTGCGAATCTAAACATAGTTTTAACAAATTACTGTTTTTGAACAAATTACGGTATATTTCTTAATACAAAATACTTTAACAATATTTCGGAAAGTATCAACAGGAAAGCAAATACAGCAAAAATAACATATTCTTCCTGTTTTTTACTGTATTCTCTGACCGTCATTTTAGATTTTTCCATTTGATCTATTTCTTCATAAATAGCTCTGAGAGAGCTATTGTCTGTTGCCCGGAAATATTTTCCATTGGTAACGGAAGCTATAGCGGTCAATGTTTTTTCATCAATCTCCACTTTCATTCTTTCGAGCCGGACGCCAAAAGATGTTTGAACCGGGTAAAGCGCCTCTCCCATTGTTCCGACGGCAACAGTGTATACACGGATGCCAAATTCCGCAGCCAGTTGTGCTGCGGTGACGGGCGCAATATCGCCCCGTGTATTGGATCCATCTGTCAGTAGAATGATTACTTTGGATTTTGCTTCACTGTCTTTGATCCTGTTTACGGCAGTTGCCAATCCGTTTCCAATGGCCGTTCCATCTTCTATCATACCGAGTTTTATCTGGCCGAAAAGATTGAGCAGGATGGCGTGATCGGTAGTCAGCGGGCATTGCGTAAAGCTTTCTCCCGCAAAAATAACCAAGCCGATATTGTCGTTGGGGCGATTTTTCACAAAAGACATTGCAACGTTTTTGGCAGCTTCCAACCTGTTGGGAGAAAGGTCTTGCGCCAGCATGGAAGACGATATGTCCAATGCCAGTACAATATCAATTCCCTCTGTTGTTGTGTTTTGCCAATGATTGGACGATTGCGGCCTCGCCAATATCACAATAAGCAGTGCGATAGTTAACATGCGACAAACGGCCGGCAAATGTCTCAATCTTGTCTTATAACTCACCGGAATATCTCGAAAAGCCTGTGAAGCAGAAATTTGCAAAGAAGCCTGCGATTTATGCAGTTTTCTTACATACCAATAAATCATCGGTATGAGCAATAACAATAAAAAGAGATAATATGGATGTGCAAAAGTCATTACGGATAATTTTAATTACTTGAGTCGGGTTCTTCTTCGGTTACTGTATTGGACGTGTCCGTTAAATTTTCCGTAACTTTTTCATTTTCGGAAAGTTTCAACTCTTCTATCTTCGTCTGGTTGACAAATAAATATGCATTCATAATGCTTATTTCATTGTCGTCCGGCAACGGAATATATTTGGCAAATTTAACCCAATCTGCCAGTTCCAATATCTGTTTCAAGGTTTTATAAATTGAATGAACGTCATTCAAACGATTCATTTCACTTAAAATCTCTTCGGAAGTCATCTCCATGGCAGAAACACCAAATCTATCTACGATATATTTGCGTAATACATCAGTGATACCTGAGTAATATTCTTTATGTTTCCCCCGTTGCCATAACTTTTCAGCTTTAATCCGGTCTAATTGCTGTACTGCCTCAGTGTGCGGAGGTAGTTTGGGGACTTCTTTTTTGAAGAATATCGGCTCTTGCTTTTTCCGTTTTTGGAGGATGTACATGATTACACAGAACAAGAACAGTCCGCCCAAAATACCAAAGACATACCAAAAATAATCCGCCAAAACAAAATCAGGCGTTAATATCGGTTTAATGTCGGTAATTCCTTTGGAAGGATCTACATCGGGGAAGGTTACTACTTTCAGAATCAAAGAATTTGAAAGCAGTGTATCCAACCCGTCAATCACCTGAAAAGGCGGAATAACATATAAAGCAGAATCGAAAGAAGTAATCAGATATTGCAGTTTGACAGACATTCGGCCATTGTCGGCTATGGCCGTATCCGGTTTACCGGTTTCCAGCACCCAAACACCATCGGTCAACGATTCTGAAAGAGTAGGAAGTATGAGCTGTTTGTTTTTATCAGTGATTACCTCCAATCGAACCTTCGTTTGTTCTCCAATCATCAGCACCGCAGAATCTATTGTTGATTTAACAACAGTTTGAGAAGTTGCCGGTTTTGTGCAAATCAGGCAACCGATTAGCAGGATATGAATCTTTATCGACTTTATTGATTTCATTGTTGGTTATTCGATCAATTACGTTTATTGAAAAGATTTATCAAAGCCTTTACATAATCTTCTTCTGTAGAGATAGAGATAGAATCGACTTTACTCTTCTTGAAAGTGTTATTCATTTCGTTTTGCCTGTTTGTCCACCATCGTCTGTATGCCCTCCGGGTATCGGTAGAAGAGGTATTGATCCAGCTCTCCTGTCCGGTTTCTGCATCTCTGATTTTTATCAAGCCGGCGTCGGGAATTTCCGTTTCCCGCCTATCATATACCTGAATAGCAACAATATCATGTTTTCTATTGGCAATATTCAGGGCGTTATTGTAGCCCTTTGCACTGTTGATAAAATCAGAAATAAGGAACGAAGTACAACGTTTCTTAATGGCGTTGGTCAGATATTCCAACACTAAAGAGATATTCGTCTGTTTGTTATCCGGCTGAAAATCAATCAATTCTCTAATTATAAACAGAATATGTTTCTTTCCTTTTTTAGGAGGAATGAATTTCTCGATTTTATCGGAAAAGAAGATGACGCCAATCTTATCGTTATTCTGAATAGCCGAGAAAGCCAGTGTAGCAGCGATTTCCGTGATAACTTCCCGTTTCATCACCGTTACGGATCCGAAATCCCGGCTACCGGATACATCAATCATCAGCATGACGGTGAGTTCGCGTTCTTCTTCGAATACTTTAATGTAAGGGCGTGTATAACGGGCAGTTACATTCCAGTCTATATCCCGTATATCGTCGCCGAACTCATATTCCCGCACTTCGGAAAAAGCCATACCACGCCCTTTGAAAGCCGTGTGATATTGCCCTGCAAAGATATTGCGAGACAATCCTCTGGTTTTTATTTCGATTTGCCGTACTTTTTTCAGCAGTTCGTTTGTTTCCACCTTCTTATTTTAATTAGGAATTAAGAATTAGAGATTACGAAATCTTTTACTGTTAATGCGTAATCTCCAATTCCCGACTATCAATTACGGTACTTCAACTTTGTTCAATATTTCACTGACGATCTCTTCTGAAGTCAGATTATTGGCTTCTGCTTCATAACTCAGGCCAATCCGGTGCCGCATCACATCGTGGCAAACGGCGCGAATATCTTCCGGAATTACGTAGCCCCGTCTTTTAATGAAAGCATAAGACCGGGCAGCCAATGCTAAGTTGATGGAGGCACGTGGAGAAGCTCCGAAAGCGATCATTTCTTTCAGGTTACTCAATCCGTGTTCATGCGGATAACGGGTAGCGAAAACGATGTCTACGATGTATTTTTCGATTTTCTCATCTAAATACACTTCTCTTACGATTTGACGCGCTTCCAGGATTTCCGTTTTCTTCAATACCGGCTTGATATTCACTTTATCTCCGGAGATGTTTTGGCGGATAATCAGTTTTTCTTCGTCTTTTTGCGGATAATTGATGATGACTTTCAACATGAAACGGTCTACCTGTGCTTCGGGCAACGGATAGGTACCTTCCTGCTCTATCGGATTTTGCGTAGCCATTACAAGAAACGGTTCCGGAAGTTTGTAGGTTTTATCTCCAATGGTTACCTGCCTTTCCTGCATGGCCTCCAGCAGGGCGCTCTGAACTTTGGCCGGGGCACGGTTGATTTCATCGGCCAATATGAAATTGGCAAAAATGGGGCCTTGTTTAACTAAAAATTCCTCTGTTTTCTGACTGTAAATCAGGGTACCAATTACATCGGCAGGAAGTAAATCGGGGGTAAACTGGATACGACTGTAGTTAGCTTCAATCAGGGAACCCAATGTTTTGATAGCTAATGTTTTTGCCAAGCCCGGCACTCCTTCCAGCAAAATATGCCCATCGGACAGAAGACCGATCAATAATGATTCCACTAAATGTTTCTGGCCAACAATTGTCTGGTCCATTCCCATAGTTAGCATATTGATGAAAGCGCTTTTACTTTCAATTCGCTCATTCAGTTCGCGAATATCTACTGTTTGACTCATAGATTTAGACGTTTATCGTTTGTTTTATAATAGATTAAATATTCAAAATACAATATTAAATAGAATCGTGCAAAATTAGATATGTTAAAATCGACGACAAATCTTTTGTTGTTAAAAATGATTAAGTACATTCTTTAAAAAAGCTAAGAAAGTATTTAGAACATTAAGCGGTAACATTGTCTGATTATTATCAGGGTTATTTACGAGAAGTTCTAATCAGTTGTTGCGCTTTCATCACAGCTTTAGCTACGGCTTGCGGATCATTCTTGTTCAATTTATATACCTTGGCATCCGGAATAATAATTTCCGTGTCTGGAGGAATATTATTCGAATTTTTAATCACATTTTTATTGACTTCATACAGATAAACCCAGAAAACTTCACTTCCATATTCTCGCATGGATATATCCGTGAGTTTTTCTCCATTTTTGACTTTTATTTTTTTCAATTCGGGATACCCGGAAGACTTGTCCGTATTACTATTCTGTATTACCGTAGGTTTTATCTCTTCTTGAATAGAATCTTTCGGAATACCTTCTGTTGGTTTTGTATTTATAGTCGTAACAAAATCCTGTAATGCAGAACGATACTCCTTTTTATTGGACGATGATGTCATGAAATAATAAATTCCGTAAAATAACAGAGTTACTGCGAATAGCATAGAAGTTATAAACAATATTGGTCGCTTCGCATAAAAGGAGGATTTATTTTCCGATCGGTTGCGATACACATTCTTCCTGTTATTATCTGTTGAACGGAACTTGGAGAGTTCTTCAAAAAAAACATCAATATCTTCCTGTAACAGTGTACTGTCCGGAACTTTTTCTATGATTCGTCGGGAGTGAACAACAGAACCGTTGAGTAATGTGTTAATTGCCTTGTCCGGAATAAATGAAACTTTCTTATGTGCGGGAATGGTAACCCGCTCTCCGGTTGTTACATTAATGCTGTCACGGTCACTGACATTGATAACTTTAAATGTACCTAATTCTTTTATCTTTAACAAATTATCATCCAACAGACCTTCCGACATTACCTGGAAAAACTCTCGAAGAAAACTTTGTGCATCTTTCTTGGTAATCTTCATTTCTTCCGAAAGAAGCGTCGTTAATACCTGTATGTTGATTTTTTCGTTCATTGTCAGTTTTTTTCCTGTATTTTTTCTTTTGTAGAAGGAAAAGGTTTTAGCGAAACAACCGATTTGGATGGCACCATGAACCGCTTCCCGGAAACAGGATTGACGGAAAGCCGTTCCTGTCTTTTTTTGACTTCCAGCGTACCGATGTTGGCAATCGGCACCTCATTATTATCTGCCAATTGTCTGGAAATAATGGAAACCATGGTCGAAACATACTGGGATACATCTTCTTTCCGCATACCCAAACGCTTGCTTAGTGTATTGATGAGTTCAGAGTTATTCATATATTTCTTACATAATTTATTAGTACTCAATTGATAAAATGCTACGCTTTACCTTCTCAAAAGAAAGCCCTAAATTACAAACAAAAAATGAAATACACAACAACAAAAAGCGGATATAACATTTCCGTATAAATCAAACGATTGTGATGCCGATATTTTTACGGGATATATATTTCCTGTTTTTAAAGGTTTATCCTTTGAAACAAGGACTTCCGGATCGACTTCCGGAGAATCGTATGCCGTTCTTCCGACATAAAAATTTTCTTCTTCCCGGTCGATCATTACCTCGAATGTTTTTCCGATTTTTTCTTCGCTGATCGCTGTTGCAATTTCGGCTTGTAGGGTCATGAGTTCTTCCATTCTCTCCTGTTTAACTTCGGAAGGAGTATCATCTTTATAGTGCAAATTAGAATACGTAAATTCTTCGTCGGAATACGGAAATGCGCCTAATCTTTCGAAGCGGGTGGAGCGGACAAAATCAAGGAGTTCCCGAAAATCTTTTTCCGTTTCGCCCGGATGACCTACCAGCATGGTGGTACGCAGATGAATACCTGGGACCTCTTCCCTGATTTGCCGGATGAGTTCTATGGTTTGTTGCCGGCTGATGTTTCGGCGCATAAGCTTCAACATCGAGTCGCTGATATGTTGCAGTGCAATGTCCAAGTATTTACAGACATTATCCCGCTCGCGCATCACGCGAAGTAAATCCAGCGGGAAATGTGCCGGATAGGCATAATGTAAGCGTATCCATTCCACTCCCGGTACGTCGGAAATTTTTTCTACCAGTTCAGGAAGTGCAAATTTCCGATATTTATCCTGTCCGTAATAGGTTAAATCCTGTGCGATTAATTGAAATTCTTTCACTCCCTGCTTCCGAAGATTTTTTACTTCATCCACAATCTCATCCATGTCTTTGGATTGATATTTTCCGGTGATGATGGGAATGGCGCAATAAGAACAGGTACGGTCGCAGCCTTCTGCTATTTTCAGGTAGGCGTAGTGAGGAGGAGTTGTCAAGATTCTTTCGGTGGACAATTCGCGGTGGTAAGACTTTCCGAGATCGGTAATCAACGCTTTCCAGTTGAATTTGCCGTAAAATTTATCGACCTCTGGAATTTCATTCCGAAGTTCATGAAAATACCGTTCGGACAGACAACCCATTACAAAGAGTTTGCCGATTTTTTTCTTTTTCCGTGCAGCGGCAAAGTGGAGAATCATATCAATGGATTCTTCTTTTGCGTCTCCGATAAAGCCACAGGTATTGATGATAATAATATCACCGTCGGGATGTTCCGAATCATGAGAAACCGTATAACCGTTGGCGACAAATTGCCGCATCAAAGATTCCGAATCTACCAGGTTTTTGGAACAACCCAGTGTAATGATATCTACATGATTTTTTTTCATTCTCCGAAAAGAGAATCTACGAATGTTTTTTTATGGAAAATCTGCAGATCTTCCATACCTTCTCCCAAGCCAATATATTTAACCGGTACTTTGAAGTGGTCGGAAATGCCGATCACTACACCGCCTTTGGCCGTGCCATCCAGTTTGGTTATTGCCAAGGCATTGACTTCCGTTGCGGCGGTGAATTGTTTGGCCTGTTCAAAAGCATTCTGGCCGGTAGATCCATCCAGCACCAGCAATATTTCATGCGGTGTATCCGGGATAACCTTTTTCATGACGTTTTTGATTTTGGTCAATTCGTTCATCAGTCCGATTTTATTGTGCAATCGTCCTGCGGTATCAATAATTACGACATCCGCATCATTTGCTTTGGCCGATGTCAGAGTGTCGAAAGCGACAGATGCCGGGTCCGATCCCATTTGCTGTTTGATGACAGGCACCCCTACCCTTTCTCCCCAGACGACTAACTGTTCCACTGCTGCTGCGCGGAAAGTATCAGCAGCGCCTAAGTAAACTTTTTGACCGGCTTTCTTATATTGGTAAGCTAATTTCCCGATGGTCGTCGTTTTTCCAACGCCATTGACACCGACAACCATTATTACATAAGGTTTCTTATGGGTCGGGATTTCAAAACTGTCTTCGCTGTCGGGATTGTTTTCTGTTAGTAAGGCTGCAATTTCTTCTCTCAGTATTGCGGTTAATTCGCTTGTATTAATGTATTTATCTTTAGCAACCCGTTTTTCAATCCTGGAGATAATCTTCAGCGTAGTATCTACTCCTACGTCGGAAGTAATCAGCACTTCCTCCAATTCGTCCAGTATATCATCGTCAATCTTTGACTTACCGGCAATGGCGCGACCAAGCTTTGAAAATACACTTTCTTTCGTCTTGGAGAGACCTTTGTCTAAAGTTTCTTTTTTCTCTTTTGAAAACAAATTGAAAATTCCCATGAAAATACTTTTAAGATGAAACACATTTAGTCTGAACGAAAAAAAGAACTTTCTCCCAATAAAAATCATTGAAAGAAAGTTCCTTTAAATTTAGTCTTTCTATATAACTAATATTCCGAGTGTTGACTATTTTGAGAAATAGTCCTTTACAGCATCATTAGGTACCATTTCTTCTTTAAAAGAATAAGCGCCGGTTTTCGGAGATTTAACCATCTTAATCACCTTGGAATAAGAACGGCCTTCCGATTTTTCTCGATATCCTGCTACGGTTTTCTTTGCCATGACTTATGTTATTTATTTGATTTCTTTGTGAACAGTCATTCTTTTCAAGATCGAATTGTATTTTTTCAACTCCAATCTTGCTGTTGTATTCTTTCTGTTTTTAGTTGTGATATAGCGAGAAGTACCCGGCATACCACTTTCCTTGTGTTCTGTACATTCAAGGATTACTTGCACCCTGTTTCCTTTTGCTTTTTTTGCCATTATTAGAGCCTCCTTATTATATTATGCGTTTAAGTAACCTTTTTCGGCTGCTTTTTTAATGGCAGCATCCAAACCGATTTTGTTAATGATTCGCAATCCGGCCGCTGAAATATTCAAACTCACCCATGTGTCCTGTTCTACCCAGTAAAACTTCTTAGAAAACAAGTTTACATTAAATTTTCTTTTCGTCTTGGCGTTTGAATGGGAAACATTGTTACCAACGATTGCTTTTTTTCCTGTTATTTGACAAACTTTTGACATTGCTATATTTTTATATTAAAACAAATCTCAATAATGTTATATTACTTACTTAACGAAATGATACTCAATGGATTTTATTTACTTCTATTGTTAAAATACATTTCGGTCGCAATTCAGGGCGCAAAGTAACGGATTTTTTTTCGATATACCAAATAAACGGGGAGCATTTTTTGGGGATATCATATTTTGCGGATGACATGCAGGGGTATTTTCCCGATTTTCGCAGCAAGTGCGGAGTAGGTACTGTTGTAAGAGCCATATATTTTTTGAGTTGCAGCTAGGGTATATAACTCTAATAATGCATTGATGATTCCTTGTTCTGAGGCTCTCTCGGTTTTTTGTGAGGAGGTGATGATTTTATCACTGAAGATTTGTTGGAGTTGTTGCTTTTCCTGCTCGGAATCCGAAGCGAGGTAAAAAACTGTGGATGGATGAGTTGCCGTATCTTGCCTCATTTTTTTAATGAAAAGGTGTGTTGGACTTTCTGTAATGGATTTTTCGTTGTCGCTACGGCGGATGTGGACGCCAACGACTGTTTTGTTGGTAAACGTGGCAGTTTGTTCGTCAATTTGGCGTTGGATGTCGGGGATGGGTTTCAGGCTGTCGAACATTCCGTCCCATTCGTAAAAGAGGGAACAGGAGATTAAATGTATTGATTGGCATGAATGGAGGGCTTCGGTGAGGGAATATAGCGTAGCCGTGGTTTTAAATTCGCTGATTCGTACGTCGTGAACGAATCGTTGCCAAAGAGCTGGAATCCAGAGATTTCCCAAGCGAGGTTTATCGTAGAGGCGATGATACCACTTGGCGTCTATAATTTCAACATTTTTAATTGTGTGATTGAGGGTAAGGATGTGGTGAAAATCGGCGCCCATTCCCCAGTCTTTGAACCAGAAGACGCGGAGGCGGATCTTATTATCGCGACAGAAACCGATGGCGGAAGAGATTGTATTGATGCGGTTGGCGAGGCCGCCAGTGGGAATGATGGTCAGCATGATTATTATTTATCGGTGATAATTTTAATCTTTTTCGTTAATTCAAATATGATGAATTATTTATTCAACTTTCACAAGTAGTACAACCAGCTGATTAGTAATAAAAAGTAGCATTATGCTTTTTTTAATCACTTATATTTAGAGAACTTGTGTTACAAAGCAAAAAATAAATACAAAGTGACAAAAGTAGTACATTTATTTTAAAAACAAAAAGAATTTTCAGTCTAAAAAGCAATAGCAGGTTGCATTTACTAATTGAACTTACCAATGCACAAAACCACACCGCACAAAATATAACACACAGCCTGATAAAAATTGGCACACATATTGCCTTTCCTCCTCCATACTATTATTAATGAGTATTAAAAGAGATGACTGACAATTTTACAGAATTTACGGATATAATTATCAATACAGATGATACTCCGACGAGAGATTTAGAAGCAGAACTCCCATTATTACCCCTGAGAAACATGATTTTTTTGCCGGGTACGCCAATACCGGTAAACGTAAGTCGTTCTAAATCTATCAAACTGGTTCGCGATATGCAGCGAAAAAACGGCTTGTTGGGTACTGTTTGTCAAAAAAATCCGGAACAAAATGATCCCGTACAGGAAGATTTTTTTCAGGTGGGAGTTATTGCCAAGATTATCAATATTATTGATGAAGGAACCGATAGTGTCACCGTTTTGTTGCAGGGAACCGATAGATTTCGCTTGGACTCCATTATCGCTACAGAGCCTTACTTGAAAGCGTCTTACACGATCTTGAAAGATATTCTTCCTAAAAAAGGCGACAAAGTTGTGGCTGCTCAGATGACCAACATTAAAGAGATGACTTTTCACATGCTTTCCGTGAAGATTAATCCACCGGCATTTGTATTGGAATCCATGAGGAAGACGAAAGACGATAGCTATATCATCAATCTGGCTTTGACGACGTTAGATGTTTCTCCCATCCAAAAGTACCCAGTGTTGGAAGCCGATAACCTCAGTGAACGCCTGAATTTATTACTCTCTTTGTTGGATCACGAAGTCCAGTTTCTGGAAATTCGGGAATCTGTGCGCAAAAAGACACAGATAGAAATTAACAAACAACAGCGGGAATATTTCCTCAAACAGGAAATGAAAAACATCCAGGAAGCTTTGGGTGGAAACACCAACGACGTGGAAGTCCAGGAATTATGGAAAAAAGCTGCCCAAATGAAATTGCCAGAAGAAGCCCGCAGCATCTTTGAAAAAGAATTGAAGAAGTTAGAGCGAATACATCCGCAGGCGCCGGATTATTCCATGCAACTTACTTATGTGCAGACAATCACAGACCTTCCTTGGTTAAGCTATACTTCAGATCATTTTAATATTAAACGGGCACAAACAGTCTTGGACAGGGATCATTTTGGCTTGGAAAAAGTGAAAGAACGAATATTGGAACATTTGGCAGTCCTGAAATTGAAAGGAGATTTGAAATCGCCCATCATCTGCCTTTGCGGCCCTCCGGGCGTTGGAAAGACTTCATTAGGAAAATCTGTAGCCGAAGCCTTGAAAAGGAAATATATTCGCTTGTCTTTAGGCGGATTACATGATGAAGCAGAGATCAGAGGACATCGCCGTACATATATCGGATCAATGCCCGGACGTATCATCCAGGGAATCAAGAAAGCCGGATCTTCCAATCCCGTCATGATCCTGGACGAGATAGATAAAGTGGGTAATGATTACAAAGGAGATCCTTCCGCCGCTTTATTGGAAGTGTTGGATCCTGAACAAAACGTGGCCTTTCATGATAATTATTTGGATATAGATTACGATCTTTCCAAAGTATTGTTTATCGCAACCGCGAATACGTTGAGTACCATTGCACAACCCTTGCTGGACAGAATGGAAATCATAGACATCAGCGGATATATATTGGAAGAGAAAATTGAAATCGGCAAAAAATATCTGCTCCCCAAACAAATGGAAAATCATGGAATTCCGAAGAAAGCTTTTGACATCCCTAAAAAGACAATGGAAGTCATTATTGAATCTTATACCCGTGAATCGGGAGTTCGGGAGTTAGACAAGAAAATTGCTAAAATCATGCGGAAAATTGCTCGGAAAATCGCAGGGGTAGAAGAATATTCAAAATCTCTGGCAGTAGAAGAATTACGCGAATACTTGGGTATAAAAGAATACTCCAAAGATAAGTACCAGGGCAATGATTATCCGGGTGTTGTGACCGGCTTGGCTTGGACATCGGTAGGTGGAGAAATCCTTTTTGTAGAGTCTGCTTTAAGTAAAGGAAAAGACGGGAAATTGACGATTACCGGAAATTTAGGAGATGTAATGAAAGAGTCTGCCATTTTGGCATTAGAATACATCAAATCTCATAGCGCCTTGTTAGGTTTGGACGAGAAAACCATCGAAAATAATAATATTCATTTGCATGTTCCGGAAGGAGCTACTCCTAAAGATGGTCCATCGGCCGGTATCACGATGGTAACATCTATGGTATCTGCGCTAACACAACGCAAAGTAAAACCGCATCTGGCTATGACAGGCGAAATTACGTTACGTGGAAAAGTCTTACCCATTGGAGGTATCAAAGAAAAAATATTAGCTGCCAAACGCGCCGGTATCAAAGAAATTATTTTGTGCGAAGACAACAAAAAACACGTAGAAGAAATTAACGAACTGTATTTGAGAGGTTTGCAATTTATTTACGTAAAAGAGATAAAAGATGTTGTAAAACATGCTTTGATATAAAAAAATAACGAAAAAATTTGCTATGTAGCGGAAATGCCTTACCTTTGCCGCCGCTAAGTAAAAAACTAGCAAACACTATTCACAGAATAGCGTTTGTACTCTTGAAAATCAAGGGGTTCGTGCATGCACGAATAGAGTATTTACCAAAATTTATCTTTATGAAGTATGTAAAGCGTATGCTCTTGATCGTAGTTGTTTTCATGATAATGGCAAATACGAAGAGAAACGCGAAAATTTCCGAGGGCATTACCCCCGGAAGTCGAGTACCGGAAATACATCATCCGCATCTTTCGTTGACAGGCAAGTATACTCTACTGCAATTTTGGGCAACTTACGATGCCACTTCGCGAGCCAACAATGCACTGATAACAAATCGGTTATCTCAAATCGCTCACAAAAATGTACAGATGATTTCCGTATCTTTCGATGAAAAAGTTTCTGTATTTGAAGAAACTTTAAAAGTTGACAAGCTGGATCTCTCTACCCAATTCAATATCCCACAGGGTAGAAAATCTGAAATCTTTAAAAATTTCCGTTTATCGGATGGGTTTGGAAATATGTTGATAGATCCTCATGGGGTGATATTGGCTGTAAATATTTCGCTCGATGAACTCCGGGAAGCATTGAATGTAATTTAATGTTTGCCGGAATTGAGCAGGAGGAAAGCGAAGCTGTTTTCTTCCTGTTCAATTTTAAATAATAGTTGAGTTTCTTTTTCCGTTTTTCAAGAAAATACTTTACATTTGCGCTAAATTTATTATTCAAGTTTCAAGTTATGGCAAAAAAACGAGTGAAGCTGAGCGTTATTGGAATAACTTTTAGCCAGATTCAAGCAGGAGCCTATGCTTTAATATTGGAAGAAGAAGGAGGTGCACGACGTATCCCTATCATTATCGGTACACCGGAAGCTCAGTCGATAGCGATACGTTTAGAAGGGCTTCATCCACCACGTCCGTTGACTCACGATATATTCATTTCTTTTATGCAATCCTTTGATATTCAGTTGAAAGAAGTTTTTATTCATAAATTTGAGGATGGTGTATTTTTTTCCAATATGCTTTTTGTCGGAGAAAAAAAGGTAGTATTAGATGCCCGTACCTCCGATGCAATTTCCATTGCTATTCGCTATGATGCGCCGATTTATACAACAGAAGACATTGTTCTCGAAGCCGGTATTGTCATGGAGGACGCCGAATATGACATTTCAGAAGACGTGTATACATTCGATTCACAAAAAAAAGTTAAATCCCTGGAAGATAAAACAAAAGAGGAATTGCAATCTCATCTGAACGAAGCTATTGCTGCAGAAGATTATGAAGCTGCATCCCGTATCAGGGATGAAATGAGTAGACGTTTCTCCAAATAAAAACAGATGCATATTTTTTATACTCCTGCTATTCAGGAATCTGCGATACTCCCGGAAGAAGAGGCTAAACACTGCCTTCGGGTCTTGCGCTTGACTGTTGGCGCCGAAGTGCTGCTAACAGACGGCGCCGGTTTTTTCTATAAAGCCGTGCTGCTTCAGGAAAATGTGAAACATTGTTTCGTGGAAATTCGAGAAACGATCTCTGCTCCATTGCCCTGGAAAAACAAAATTCATATAGCCATCGCGCCAACAAAACAGATTGAGCGTATCGAATGGTTTGCCGAAAAGGCGACAGAAATAGGGATCAATGAAATATCTTTCCTGCAATGCCGGTTTTCCGAAAGAAAAGAATTGAATACCGAAAGAGTAAAAAAAATCCTTATTTCGGCCATGAAGCAATCTCAAAAAACGGTATTGCCGGTTTTGAATAAGATACAGTCATTCAAGCAATTCATCTCTCAACCTTTTGAAGGACAGAAATTTATCGCCCATTGTCATCCGGATCAAAAAGAAAGCTTGAAAACTGTTTATACTCCCGGATCCGATGCTTTAGTCTTGATAGGTCCGGAAGGCGACTTTAGCAAAGAAGAGGTATCCGAAGCAAAAAACATGGGCTTTGTACCCGTTTCATTAGGCGAAAGTCGCTTGCGAACAGAAACTGCGGCTTTGGTAGCCTGCCATACCTTACATCTAATTTACTGAATATTATACGATACTCCGCCCATCAACCAGAAACCCGGTTGAGGAAGATTTCCCAAGTCATAATATGTAACATTCAGTAAATTATTTGCCGTCAGGTGAACTTGCAAACGATTCTGCCGCCAGTTAAGTTTGACATCCAGCAAAGAAAAAGCAGGATACGCAATTTCCTTTCCCGTTGCGACATTATTTTCATATTGCGTATAACTCCCTTCCCGTTGCTGCCAGCGAAAGCGCCAATCGGCGCTCCATTTCTTGTAAATCGGATGAGATAATCCGGCAGTAAATTTATGGCGCAGATGATCCAGCACATAATTGGAAATCCAGTTGCCGGCATCTTTGTCCTGATATAAATACATATATCCTAAGTCCAGGCGTGTGCTGGATAATATAGCGATAAGTTCCTTTAGTCGGAAAGAACAACCGGCTTCAAAACCTTTTTTATTCAAACCGGTAAAATTACGCGATTGCCATTTATCATCGGGATTTCGTTTGACCCAATCAATCAAGTTGTGTCCTTTCATGTAATAAGCGTTAACATAAGCGCTTACAAAAGAATGTTTGTAATCAACACCAACCTCAAGAGCTTCCGATTTTTCCGGTTGTACATCGGAATTTCCTTCATGAGTTGCTCCTTTATAGTATAAGTCGGTAAACGTGGGGATACGGGTCGCTTTACTCCAGGATGCAGAAATCTTGAAATAGTCAGTTAACCGGTAAGCGGCATTAACATGGGGATACAAACCGCAATCCTCTTTGAATGCCGTATTATAATTAGCCAATAAACCGATACTCAGCGTGAATGAACGATATAAACAAGTATGTTCAAAAAAATAACTGATATTACTGCGATTGTCCGTCAGTTTATAATTGCCCTGATTATAGATGGAATCCCTCCCCAAGTTAGAGCTTAAAATCCCTTCATTACGAAGTTCTCCGCCAAAATTGGTAATTCCTCCTGTCCACTTATATTGTAGATTGAGGTTGAAGCCGAAGACATCCGTTCGGTGGTCGTTAGGCGCCGTGTAGCTGTCGGGTATATTAAGAGTACCCGGACGAAATAAATGGAAAGTATCGTAATGGCGGTTCCAGTAAAGTTGAGGAATGAATTTAAGCGTCGTTCCGGCCTCTCCCTTGATAGCGGCAAAAATGGAACGGGTATCATCAAACTGATTGGGATAAGCTGCAGAATAAAACGTATTTGCTCCGTATGCCTTGTCATTCAGTCCGAATAGAACATTCAATTGGGAAACATCCGTCCGGAAATTGCTTTGCCAAAGCGCATTAAACAATTTAAAATCACTGTTATTCATATAGCCGTCGGCAGCGCTGTATCCGGCAGAAAGACTGTGGTTTGCAGATGCTGTTTTCAGCGATCCACGAACATTTGCGCCCCGGAGAGCATGCATACCTCCTTCTACATTCAATGAAACACCGGTGTCCGAGTCCTTTTTGGTGACGATATTAACGCCTCCGGAAAAAGCGCCGGCGCCATATAACAGAGAAGTGGGGCCTTGAATGATTTCGATACGTTCGATGTCGGAAAGATTGACTGGAAAGTCGAGATTGTAGTGAGCAGTTTGTGGATTGGTCAGGTTAACGCCATTGAGCAGGATAGCCGTTTGTTCAAAAGTTCCGCCACGCATGGAGATACCGGCTAAAACGCCCTGGCTTCCTCGCTGGCGGACGTCCACGCCAACGACATTTTTCAGTAAGTCCTGAATACTTTGGACGGCCTGTCGCTCCACTTCTTCACGGGTAATAACCCGGAATATTTTCGCCGTCTGATTAAGCGTCAATTCTGCTTTAGATGCTGTAACCATCACCTCTTCCAGTTCATGATCCAAATCTTTCTCCGAGAGTGAGGATTGAATTTCATGTGCCTGTGTTTGTGCCTGTGAGGATACATGCGTAAAAGTCAACATGCAAATGGCTATTACGCCAGTGCTTACTGCCTTATGCATACTGTTAAAAACGGCATAAGTTTTCCTTGTAAACCGTTTGAAACGGAATACTTTTCGTTTGTTAAAAATTTGATACTTCATTTTTATTATTTAAAATTAGACGGCGCAAAGGTAATAATTCACGCGCAAAGGTTCTACTTCTTAAATGCATAATATTTATTGTAAAAAAAGTTCAACAACGTATAGCTCACGATTCCTATCAACTGACAAATATATGCCGCCGTAAGTGTATACGCCTTATAACGAATGGGAGTAATTATATCGGATTCATTGAGTAACAGCACAATACCCAACTGTATCAGGTAGCAACAGGCAAACCCTGCTGAAAATTTAAGGAAAGATTTTTTCCAACTCACACTACTGTTGAAAGTCCACTTGCGGTTGAAGACGAAACTGTTGATTACGCCGGCAACAAATCCGAAGATATTGGCGATCGACATCGCCAAAGGCGAAGCTTCTGCATCACCGTTCACTCCAAAAAGGAATTTTAGAATAACCCAAATAATAAATGCCGTCAGTAATGTATTACTCACACCAACTATCCCGTACTTGATTAATTGTACAAAAGAATTTTTACCTTTCATGTGCTGTTTTTTCCAATTCTTTTTGAATTTCCTTGGGGCTGTAAATTTTCACATTGGTAAGTAAATAGCCCGCATCCATAAAATCACCATATTGATTACATTCCACGATAAGATTATCCAATACTCCTTTGATATTGATACTGATTTCTATCAAAAAAAGCAATGTGACATAGTTTTCTTCAATATGTAACTCGTCTATGAACCCTTCATTTTTTTCTATTTGAAAAGGAAATTCCCGTTCTATTAATTCTTTTTGATAAGAAGAAAAAGGTTTCAGATGCTTGGATTTCAGCAACGCAAAAAAGCGTAATTTACTACCTCGTCCTCCCAAGCCGGTAGAAATAAATATCTGTTTTTCGCCCGACAATTCCATTTCCAAAGAAACCCGCGCTACCATTAAAGACATGTCCGCCCAATCTTTCAGTTCCGGATTCGGGTGACTGGCATACGATTCCAATGCTCTATATGCAAGCACATTACCCGACTGGGCTAATACTGCCATGTAATACTTTTTATCTTCCTCCGGCGAATCGGGCGTATTGATAATGTTGATTTGCTCTTCAACAGGAATGGGCTTGACCGCAGCATTGCGCCTTACATTCTCCGAGAAATGGAAGTACTCCATTTGCTTTTCTACAGGAACATTCGTTTCCAGTATACGCAAATGCTCTTTCACCTTACTCAGAGAATGACGAATTTCTTCAAGTTTATCTATGTCGTTTTTCATCTACGCGCAAAGATAATGCTTTTTTAGTATTGGAAAATAATAATCGACCTTTATTTAAACAAATTCAAAATAAACAGTTTTATTTTCTATGAATTTTGAAGAATTTTACCGACCTTTGTGATTTGAAAATGTGATTTGAAAAATTCCCCACACATGAAACTGTCCGAACTAAAAGCCAGTGAAAAAGGAATCATCGTTAAAGTCTTCGGTCGAGGTGCTTTCCGCAAGCGTATTATCGAGATGGGATTTATTAAAGGTAAACCGGTGGAAATCGTCCATAATGCACCACTCAAGGATCCTATCATCTATAAAATTATGGACTATGAGGTTTCTCTACGGAGAAAAGAAGCCACATTAGTAGAAATTGTTTCCGAATCGGAAATCAAAAAGATACAGGAATCACAAGACAATAAGCACCTGACGGTCGAAAACGATGAGTGGTACGAAGAAGCCATTCAACGTAGTAAAGTCATACAAGTCGCATTAGTCGGAAATCCTAATTCGGGGAAAACCTCCCTGTTCAACATCGCCTCCGGATCGAAAGAAAGAGTCGGCAACTACAGTGGCGTGACGGTCGACGCGAAGGAGGGTGTTTTCAAATATAAAGGATATACTTTCAAGCTGATAGACCTTCCCGGAACATATTCTCTCACAGCCTATTCACCGGAAGAATTGTATGTACGGAAACAAATCTCCAACGGAAATCCGGATATCATCATTAATGTGGTTTCCGCCTCCAATCTGGAGCGAAATCTGTATCTGACAACACAATTAATCGACATGGACGTCCCGATGGTCATCGCTCTCAACATGTACGACGAATTGGAAGCATCCGGAGCAACGTTCGACTATGATATGTTGAGCATCTTAATCGGTAGCTCCATTGTTCCTACTGTCAGTAAAACAGGCAAAGGAATTGAGCAACTTTTCGATAAAGTTATATCGACTTACGAAGGAGAGAATCCCGTTGAACGGCATATCCACATTCATTACGGCGAAGTGTTGGAACAAGCCATCGCAGAAGTTAGTCGGGAACTGAAGAAAAATGATTTGACAGAAAAAATCCCTCCCCGTTTTATCAGCATCAAACTACTGGAAAATGACAATGAAATCGAAAAATACGCCAATAAATTTCCCAACGCCCGCGAAATATTGGAAGCTCGGAACAAAGAAGCCCAAAAAGTCCTTTCTTTTCTGAAAGAAGATTGTGAAACCGCATTCACGGACAAACGTTATGGATTTATCGATGGTGCCCTGAAAGAAACTTACCGGGAAGGGAAAAAAGACATCTTGAAAACGACGCGGATGATTGATTTTTTCGTCACCCATAAATACTGGGGATACCCTATTTTTTTCCTGTTCATGTTTCTCATGTTTGAAGGTACTTTTATCTTAGGAGAATATCCGAAGGAATGGTTGGAGGATTTAGTAAAACTGATTTCTGGCACAGTCGAAAATATGATGCCGGAAGGGGCATTGAAAGCACTGATTGCTACCGGCATCATCGGAGGCGTAGGCAACGTATTGGTTTTCCTGCCGTACATCGTTATCCTGTATTTGTTTATCTCTTTTATGGAAGATTCCGGATACATGGCAAGAGCCGCTTTCATCATGGACAAATTCATGCATAAAATAGGACTGCATGGAAAATCTTTTATCCCGCTGGTGATGGGATTCGGATGCAACGTACCCGCTATCATGGCTACACGAACGATTGAAAGCCGCAATTCCCGATTAATTACGATACTGATTAGCCCCTTGATGTCCTGTTCGGCCAGATTACCGGTGTATATATTATTTGTAGGCGTTTTTTTCAGTAAATATCAAGGATTTATATTGCTGCTGCTGTACATTACCGGCATTATGCTGGCGGCAATCACGTCCCGTCTCCTCAAAAAATTTCTGATAAAGGAAGACGACATTCCTTTTGTGATGGAGCTTCCCCCTTATCGCCTGCCAACTGCCAAGGCTATTTTTCACCACATGTGGGGCAAAGCTTCCCAGTATATGAAAAAGATGGGAGGAATCAT
>JAISFI010000122.1 GCA_031263685.1 Dysgonamonadaceae bacterium
ATTCGATGGCTTTATCTACGATAAATTCGTAAACATCATCCTTGAAAGAGAGCTTAACGCCGTCCATAGCGAACAATTTGATATATTGTTTGATGATTGCGTTTTTAGGTTCTGTGAGAATGTTTCTCAATGCAGTTCTGTCCAGCGGATTCAGATAGGTTAGTATAGGTAAACGTCCAATAATTTCGGGTATCAGTCCGAACGATTTCAAATCCTGCGGGGTGATATACTGTAACAGGTTGTTTTTGTCGACGGCTTTGTTTTCCTGAAAAGCTGTATATCCAACAATTTTTGTGTTCAGTCGCTGGGCGATTTTCTTTTCGATACCATCGAAAGCGCCTCCACAGATAAAGAGGATGTCTTTAGTGTCGACGGCAATCATTTTTTGGTCGGGATGTTTACGTCCGCCTTGCGGTGGTACATTGACAACAGATCCTTCCAATAATTTGAGTAAGCCCTGTTGTACGCCTTCGCCGCTAACGTCGCGCGTGATAGAGGGATTGTCTCCCTTTCTGGCGATTTTATCAATTTCATCGATGAAGACGATGCCTCTTTGTGCCGATTCTACATTATAATCGGCCACTTGAAGCAGGCGAGTCAGGATACTCTCTATGTCTTCACCCACATATCCGGCTTCGGTAAGTACAGTTGCATCTACAATCGTAAAAGGTACTTGTAGCTGTCGGGCAATGGTTTTGGCCAACAGTGTTTTTCCCGTACCGGTAGCGCCTACCAGAATAATGTTGGATTTTTCTATTTCGACGTCGTCCTTCGTCTTCTTTTGTGTCAGGCGTTTGTAGTGATTGTAGACGGAAACTGCCAAGTATTTTTTTGCATCATCCTGACCGATTACATACTGGTCGAGAAATTTTTTGATTTCGGCAGGACGGGGCAAGCTCTCTTTTTGTATGTTGAAAGAAGCGTTACTTTTCTTTTTGTATCCATACTCTTCCGATACAATATCGTAGGCTTGAGCTGCACAGATGTCGCAGATGGCACCGCTCATCCCTGAAATTAGCACTCCTACTTCTTCTCTGGATCTGCCACAAAAACTACAGGCGTCTTTTAACGTTTTTCCCATAAGAAAAGATGTTGTTCATTTATTTTTTAATGAGAATATCATCAATCATTCCATAATCTTTGGCTTCGAGGGAAGTCATCCAGTAGTCGCGATCTCCGTCGTGCAGAACTTTTTCATATGTTTGTCCGGAATGTTCGGCGATGATTGTGTATAGTTCCTGTTTTGTTTTAAGGATTTCGCGTGCGGTAATTTCAATGTCCGAGGCTTGTCCCTGTGCCTGTCCGAGCGGTTGGTGTATCATTACGCGCGAGTGTTTCAGGGCGTAACGCTTTCCACTGGCTCCGGCAACTAACAATATTGCGGCCATAGAGGCGGCCATTCCTGTACAAATCGTAGATACCTTACTGTTGATGAACTGCATAGTGTCGTATATTCCATAGCCGGCATACACAGAGCCACCGGGAGAATTGATGTAGATGGAAATGTCTTTTCCGGGATCGTTAGAATCCAGGTATAATAACTGTGCTTGAATTGTATTGGCAGAATAGTCATCGATAACTGTTCCCAGGAAGATGATGCGATCCATCATCAAACGGGAAAAGACGTCTAATTGCGAAACGTTCAACTGTCTTTCTTCGAGAATATAAGGATTGAGATATTCTCGCCCCTGTGCATTAATATTCTGTGCGTTGATATTTTGTGCCTGAATATATTGGTCTAATGTCAAACTGTTGATGCCGAGATGTTTCGTGGCGTATTTTCGGAAATCTGTCATAGCGTTTTCTTTTAATAGTTTTGAGATATTTGTTATATGGCAATTATTGGATGAGTTTTAAGAATTCTTCCGTAGAAACTTCTTTGTTGTCTAATTTTATTTGTTTTTGTAAGAACTTACCCAATTTAATTTCCAGGACTTTATTAACAGCACTCAACAGCATATCTTCCTTTTCCAGGATTCTATCTATATTAGCTTCCAACTCCTGATTGGAAATTTGAGCGCCGTTATGTGAATAGAAACGCCACAATTCTTTTTTTATGTATCCACGAACTTCGTCTGCTTCCGCACTTATATTGTATTCCTTTATCAATTGTTCTTTTACCAGTTGAAACTTCAGATTTTCGATTGTTTCGGAATAAGCTGTTTCTATTGCCTCCAAATCGTTATTCTCCTGTTTGTTGGATATGCGTATCCAGCGTTTAAGAAATGCTTCCGGGAATTGTACCTCTCCAATTTTCTTTTCAACGGATTGGCGAAAATCCGATAGAAACTTGTTGTCCGAGTAAGACGAGTATTCATTTGCCATGACTATTTTGATTTTTTCCCGGAAATCGGCCTCTGTTGTTATTTCTACCTGAGGAAATATAGCGTCGAAAAATTCCTGATTAATCTCTGCTTCGTGGAAATGTACGATTTCTTTGATTTCGCAGAGGAAATCTCCCGGATATTTTTCGGTTTCTTCTTTGCTGATTCCCAAAATAGTTGCAATTTTTGCCGGATTACCATCCTGAGCTTTGGTTGGATTGAACAGGACGGTACTCTCTTTTTTTACAAGATTAAATTTTGCTTTTTCTTCTTCGTCTTTAAAGAAACTGGGTACTATCATGGTGTCTTCAACAACCAGTCCATTATTTTTAGGTGCATCATTTTCCCATTCGGTGAGAGTTCCTCTGAGAAAATCATTTTCGGAAAATTCTTCTGCCGGTTGATGGTATCCAAGCTCTAACTGATAGGTTTTGACTCTTTCATCAATCATTTCTTCGCCAATCTTTAGCGTATAATATGGTAATATTTCGTCTTTATTGACCGAGTATTCGATTTTCGGCGTAAATGCAATATCATAGTAAAATTCAAAATCGGCCTGTGTCTCGAAATCAATGGTCTGCTGCTTCGTTTCGCAAGGAAGCGGTTCGCCAAAGATATTCAGTTGATTCTCCTTTATATAGTCAAATAATTTGCTGTGAATAATTTTTTCGAGTTCATCTACCATGACGCTGGCTCCATATTTTCTTTTGATCATTTCCTTAGGAACCATCCCTTTCCGAAATCCCGGATAATCAGCATTTTGTCTAAGTTTGCTTAGGGATTTTTCGACAGTAGTCTTATAGTCTTCCTGTACAATATTAACTTTGAGAATCGCATTCAACGAATCAATTTTGTCTAATGTAATTTCCATCCTGAATGAAGTTTTTTGTTTTTGGAACGCAAAGGTAAGTTTGTTTTTTTGAATAAGCAAATTATTATAATGGGCGAACAAAGATTATTTGCGGTTTTTTTATTTATCGCTATCTTTGTCGCTTTAATTCACGAAAATATATTGTAGATTGATGATGAAATTGCGAGCAATATTTAAAGATATGCCATTTGTGCATCAGTTATTTTTAACGATTTTCGCTGTTTGTAGCGGAATGTTGTTGAGTACGCTTGTGTTTGGTGCGTATTTGTTTATTGCGAAAGGAAACATGAGTGGGATGTCCGATCAGGTGGAAGATTTAAGAATTTTACAACTTTTTGCTTCATTGGGAACCTTCTTTTTCCCGGCCTTATGCCTGTCTTATCTGTTTGGCGAGCGTATTTCGGCTTATTTACAATTGAGAGGGACGAATTTCTCGACGATCTTATTAACGGTTGTTACGATACTGTTTCTCGAACCTTTTTTGAATTATACGGTTTACCTTAACGAACAGCTTGTTTTTCCGGAATTTATGGCGGGAATAGAGGATTGGTTAAGACAAACGGAAGAAAATGCACAACAGTTAACACTTCAATTATTGCAGGCAGACACTATCGGAGCATTGATTTTTAACGTTTTTCTGGTGGGAGTTGTCGCGGCTGTTGGTGAAGAATTTCTATTTCGAGGCGTTTTACAGCGGATATTTGAGAAACTTTTTAAGAATCCGCATGTAGTGATTTGGGGGGTTGCCTGTATTTTTAGCGCCATACATCTTCAGTTTTATGGATTCATTCCGAGACTTTTATTGGGAGCCTTGATGGGATATTTACTGTTATATACTCAATCTCTTTGGATACCGGTTATCGCTCATTTTACACATAACACTTATGGAGTATTGGCGTATGGACTTTCGCCCAATCAAGACGTTTACGAACAATTGGATCATATAGGTACCGGAGATTCATGCTGGTTGGCAGGCGTTTCTCTTGTGCTGGCAGCTTGTGCTGGCTGGTTGTTGAGGCGAAAATGCCTGTCTTCATCTCACAATTTTAGATGCTAAGCCCTGAATGGGGCGACATATCGGTAGCTTGGGTTTTAACGCTGGGTATGGGATGAACCTACTCACATTATCTATGTTGCATTGCTTTTAACCCGACGCTACGCCGAGCGAAGGTGAGAATGTTATTTATCATTTGGTGCAATTCAAATTATTATACCTACATTTGTAGCAAAATCACTATAAATATTAACAAAGAATATGGAAACAACAGTATCGGACAAGAGTACGAAAGCGGAAATTTTGAAGGCTTACGAGGCATTGCTGAAGAATGTTCAGCAGGCAAAGGCAGACATTCCCAAGCAAATACAGGAAGAAAAGCAAAAGAAGGAAACACTGGAAAAAGTATCCGAAATCACCGGCGAAAATATTGTAAAAAGCATTAACGGGCTTAAATCTAATCTGGGTAATGCGCTGGATGATATTTTGCAGAGTTTGAGCAATGAATTTAAAAAACTGGAAGAAATCCGCGCCGCTATTGCGCTGGAAAAAAAGTCGCTCGAAGATTTGTATGCTTTATCGGCCAACACAGATTCGCTGGCGGCCATGTTGCTTGCACAGAAGGAGAAAAAGGAACGTTTCGAGATCACCATGACGGAAAAAGAAGAGGCTTTTGCCCATGAAATGGCAGAGAAAAAAGCGCAGTGGGAACTCGAAAAAGCGAAACAGAATGCAGAGGAACAGGAATATGCCGACGACTTGGCGAAACGTCGTAAACGCGAGGAAGAAGAATATGCGTACAACCTGAAAATCAAATGCCAAAAGGAACAGGATGAATACGATACCCGTAAATTCCAACTCGAAAAGGAGCTTGTCGACAGGAAAGCGAAATTTGAACAGGAAATCTCCAACCGGGAAGCAGAATTGAAAAGCGCGGAAGCTGAATTAGCCGAACTTCGTAAAAACAATGCGGAGTTTCCGGCCAAACAGGAAAAGGCGCTGAAAGACAAAGAAACAGAGATTACCAGACAGCTTCAGACGAAATATGACTTTGACATCCAACTGATGGAGAAACAAAACGAAGCCGATATCCGCCTGAAAGACCAAATAATCGCATCCTTACAGGAAAAAATCAAAGAACAGCAAACACAATTGAAAGAATATTCCGATAAAGCAAATCGCGCTGAAGCCAGCGTGAAGGATATTGCCGTGAAGGCGATTGAAAATTCTTCGAAAATACGCATGTTTCCGGCTAAATCCGAAAAGGATGATAATTAGCCGGAATCCGGAACGGATTACTACAGGTAGCCCGAACGTTTTAACGTCGGGGTAGAATCATGCATAATTGTGCTGAAGCGGCAAAGCCCCGAAATATTTTATCCGATGAATGGACGCGATTTGATTCATCGACATACATAAAAATATTTCGGGGCTTCGCCGCTCTGCTTCGCCGTCGTACATACACCCGACGTTAAAAACGTTCGGGCTACCAAGATGACATCCGTTCCGGATGCACGGGCAACCCCTGTTTCCTAACATAACAGAAAAGTACAAACAAAAAAATACCCGGAAAGTTGACTCTATACAACCTTCCGGGTAAATAATTACTTTTTAGATTAATTCAATTAGAAATGGAATAACAGGAAGATATTACCTCCCGTAAGAGTTCCAAATTTGGTATTTCCATCAGCGTTATAAGCTTCTACAGAATCTTCTTTGACTTTAGAGCCATCCCAACTTTCCGTTGTTCTTTTTCCCTTGGGAACGTTGGAGAATATCAATCCAAGGTTGACTTCAGCGCCAATGGATATTTTCGGAGCTACAAAATATTCAACACCAGCAAAACCTCCAACTTCAAACCCAAATGTACCACCACCAGCGCGTTTTGTTGTATTAGTTACCGGATTAGTTGCAGAAATCGCATTTCCGTATTCCTTAGACCATGTTGTACTGGCATAGTTTAAACCGACTCCAGCGCCATAAAAACCTTGTAACCGTCCATAACCACGGCGAAGTTCATAACCTACACTCAAGTCAATTTTAGTAGTACCATCTTTCGTAACATCGTCTACTTTCTCACCTGCATTTCCTCCGATTTTGTCTACGAGATCTTTACTCGTTTTCTTTGACAGATCTAACTCTAATGCAACACGAAGAGCACGGTCAGGAGCTAAAAAGTACTTTCCGTAGATGGTAAGATCTTTAACACCATTAATCTCATCATTTCCAAAAAATGGGGCAGTAGCATCGGTGTCCGAAAAAATACCTCCAATGTAATTCAAAAATGGATTAACACTTACACCAATGGCATAATCACCGGCAGCAGGCAAGATTTGCGCACCGCTTTTTGTAGTAACACCTTGACTTCTCTCATCAGACTGAGCGCTTACCGTAACATACGCACAAAGCGCGAAAACTAATAATAATGATAACTTTTTCATTTTGTAATTTAATTAATAAATAAATATAATAAGAGTGTGCAAATGTAACGCTTTTTTTTATATCACAACTATTTTTGAAAAAAAAAGTTGTGATATATGTATTATTTATTGATTCTTATGTTACTGTTTATTGATTTTCATGTTACTGTCTATTTGTACTCATCCCAACTTTTAACGGGAATACTGTTCATATCTATTTCGCAAAATGCCTGGATGAAAGCGGATGCCAAGCGACTGTTGGTAAACAGGGGAATGTTAAAATCCACAGCATTGCGACGAACCAGGTAGCCGTTGTTCAATTCTTCCTGAGTCAGATTTTTAGGGATGTTGATCACCAGATCTACCTGTTTTTCGTGTATCAAATCCAGCGCATTGGGTTTTCCCCCTTCGGTTGGCTGATAGGCACGGATAGAAGGAATCCCATTATCGACAAGAAACTGATGAGATCCGCCGGTGGCGTATATCACGTAACCTTTCTGTTGCAGCGAATGTGCGCTGTCGAGCAGTTCCACCTTAGACTTGATAGTACCGCTGGAAATCAGGATATTTTTTTTCGGAATCGTCATCCCTACCGAGAGCATAGATTTGAGCACAGCCTCATAATAATCGTCGCCGATACAGCCGACTTCTCCGGTAGAAGCCATATCGACGCCCAGCACCGGATCGGCCTTTTGCAGACGGGAGAAAGAAAATTGAGAAGCTTTGATGCCAACATAATCCAGGTCGAACTCGCTCTTGTTGGGTTTCTCTACCTGTTCGCCGAGCATAATCCTCGTGGCCAATTCGATAAAGTTCAGCTTCAGCACTTTGGAGACGAAGGGAAAACTTCGGGAAGCGCGCAAATTACACTCAATCACCTTAATATCGTTGTCTTTAGCCAGAAACTGTATATTGAAAGGGCCGCTGATTTGCAAGGCGCCTGCGATTTCACGGGCAATGCGTTTGATGCGCCGCACGGTTTCCACGTACAGGCGTTGCGGCGGAAACTGTATCGTGGCATCTCCCGAATGAACACCGGCAAATTCGATGTGTTCGGAAATGGCGTAGGTGATGATTTCCCCCTGGTTGGCTACAGCATCTATCTCTATTTCTTTCGCATTTTCAATAAATTCGCTCACAACGACGGGATGTTTCTGGGAAACATTCGCCGCCAGCTTCAGGAACTGGCTCAATTCTGCCGGATTGGAACAGACATTCATCGCCGCCCCTGAAAGGACATAAGAAGGACGTACCAATACCGGAAATCCCACCTCTTCTACGAATTTATCCACATCTTGCAGCGAACTTAATTCTTTCCAGCGAGGCTGATCAATATGCAGCCGGTCGAGCATGGAAGAAAACTTATGCCGGTCTTCGGCATTATCTATATTGGTGGCAGCAGTTCCCAGTATGGGCACACCGGCTTTGTCTAAAGACAGGGCGAGGTTGTTGGGAATCTGCCCTCCGGTAGAAAGGATTAATCCATTCGGATTTTCCATTTCGATGATGTCCATGGTGCGTTCGTAAGTCAATTCGTCGAAATAGAGACGATCACACATATCGTAATCGGTCGAAACGGTTTCCGGATTGTAGTTTATCATCACGCCTCTCCAGCCTCTGTTACGGATGGTTTGCAGGGCATTAACGCTACACCAGTCAAATTCTACGGAAGATCCGATGCGGTAAGCGCCGGAACCCAGCACGATAACGGAACGCTTGTCGCCCAAATAGTGGACATCGCTCGCCGTCCCGTTGTAGGTCAGGTAGAGGTAGTTGGTTTGCGCCGGATATTCTGCGGCCAGCGTATCTATCTGTTTGACTACCGGCACGATATTCGCCTCTTTCCGTTTCGCTCTTACTTCCGCTTTGGCCTCGGTTGCCCGATCGGAATTTTTGTACAGCAGGCGAGCGATCTGATAGTCGGAGAAACCTTTTTGCTTCGCTTCTCTCAACAAATCTTCCGGCAAAGCCTCGATAGATGCGTACGCTTCTATATTCTTAGAACACCGGTGAATACTTTGCAATTTTTGTAAAAACCAGCAGTCTATTTTCGTCAGTTCCCATATTTTTTCGATGGTGTATCCGGCTTCCAGGGCTTGTGCGATGAAGAAAATGCGTTTATCGGTCGGTTCGGACAAGGCTCTGTCCAAGTCTTCGACTTCCAGGGCTTTATTGGCGACAAATCCATGCATGCCCTGCGCAATCATCCGCAATCCTTTTTGGATGACTTCTTCAAAGCTTCGACCAATAGACATGACCTCTCCTACACTCTTCATGCTGCTGCCTATTTCGTGCGAAACGCCCTGGAATTTACCTAAATCCCAACGGGGAATTTTGCATACAATATAGTCCAGCGCCGGCTCGAAGAAAGCAGTCGTAGATTTGGTAACAGCATTTTTCAAATCCTGCAATCCGTGTCCCAACGCCAGTTTGGCCGCAACGAAAGCCAAGGGATAACCCGTCGCTTTGGAGGCCAACGCCGACGAGCGGCTAAGTCGGGCGTTGACTTCGATAACGCGGTAATCTTCCGACACGGTATCAAAAGCATATTGCACATTACATTCTCCTACGATGCCGATATGCCGGATGATGCGTATCGCCAGTTCGCGGAGTTTATGATATTCATGATTCGTCAGCGTTTGCGAGGGAGCAACAACGATACTCTCGCCGGTATGAATGCCCAGCGGGTCGAAATTCTCCATATTACAAACGGTAATACAGTTGTCATATTTATCGCGGACAACTTCGTATTCTATTTCTTTCCAGCCTTTCAGGGATTTTTCGATCAACAATTGGGAGGAATAGTTGAAAGCTTTCTCGGCCAGCGTATTCAGTTCGTCGGCATTGTTACAAAATCCGCTGCCCAATCCGCCCAGAGCGTAAGCAGCACGGACGATAACCGGATAACCGAGCATCTCGGCCGCATCATGCGCCTGCAGAAGGGTTTCTACGGCAACGCTTTTGATGGATTTTACATTAATCTGATCTAATTTCTTCACGAAAAGTTCGCGGTCTTCCGTATCTATAATAGACTGTACGGGAGTTCCCAGCACATTAACATTGTATTTTTCAAAGACGCCCGACTGATAAAGCGCAACGCCACAGTTCAACGCCGTTTGTCCGCCGAAAGACAGCAGTATCCCGTCCGGTTTTTCTTTTTCGATCACTTTTTCTACGAAGAAAGGAGTTACCGGGAGAAAATATATTTTGTCGGCTACGCCTTCCGATGTTTGTACGGTAGCAATATTAGGATTGATGAGTACGGTGTAGATGCCTTCTTCCTTCAAGGCTTTCAGGGCTTGGGAACCGGAATAGTCAAATTCTCCCGCTTCGCCGATTTTCAGGGCGCCGGAACCGAGCAGCAATACTTTTTTAATGGGCAGTGGGGAATCTTTCTTTTCATTGTCCATTGTCAACTGTCCATTATTCATTGTCCATTGTCCATTGTCCATTGCTTCCATAAACATATCGAACAGAAATTCCGTATCCGTAGGGCCGCTGGAAGCTTCAGGATGGAATTGGGCGGAGAAGAAAGGCTTTGTTTTGTGCCGGATACCTTCGTTAGTGCCGTCGTTCATATTTGTGAAAAGGACTTCCCAGTCTTCGCCCAGCGAGGTGATGGATACAGCGTAGCCATGATTTTGGGAAGTAATGAAACATTTATCGGAATGAATCATTTTCACCGGCTGATTATGACTCCGGTGTCCGTATTTCAATTTATAGGTAGAAGCGCCGCCGGCCTTGGCCAACAGTTGGTTGCCCATACAGATACCACAGATGGGTTTGCCTTTTTCCATGGCTTTCCGGAGATTGTCGACCGTTGTCTGGCAGTGGTCGGGATCGCCCGGACCGTTGGAGACAAAAAGTCCGTCGTATTCTAGCGTATTGAAATCGTAGTCCCAAGGAACACGGATGATGTTTACGTCCCGTTTGAGCAGGCAGCGAACAATATTGTGCTTGACGCCGCAATCGACTAAGACAACGGTTTTGCTGCCGTTTCCATAGCGAAGCACTTCCCTGCAACTGACTTTAGCGACTAAATTTTCCAGCGAGGGATCTATGAAATCTATTTCGTCCGGAGAATCGAATACGATTTTCCCTTTCATGGATCCTTTCTCCCGGATAAGTTTGGTCAACTCGCGGGTATCTATGCCGTAGATGCCGGGTATTTGCTGTTCTTTGAGCCAGCTTCCCAGACTTTTGGCAGCATTCCAGTGACTGTACTGATGGGAATATTCGGAGATGATAAGCCCGCTGACTTGTATTTTTTCCGACTCGTAAAACTCGGAAAGCCCGTTCACGATATTATCGTCGGGGACGCCGTAATTTCCAACCAGGGGGTAGGTAACCGTGAGTATTTGTCCTGCGTAAGAAGGATCGGTCAGACTTTCCGGGTATCCGACCATAGCGGTATTGAAAACGACTTCACCGGCTACCGGAGTTTCATATCCGAAAGAATAGCCTTCAAAACTCATCCCGTTTTCCAATACCAGGGTAACTTTTTTGTCCATGTACTTATTTATGTGCTTATTTCTGCAAAATTTTTGCAAAGATACATGAAATTCTTGTGAATTACCCAAAAATGAAGAACTAAAAACCTGAGTTCGGTATAAGGATAGCCCGTTAGGGCTTATATATCAATAGAAAGCCGTTTTAAAACAAAACATTTCCCAATGTCCGTCAGGACATTCATTGATGAAACCTCTACGAGGTTTTCGTTGTGATTTGAATCATTTTTCTATTGATATAGAAGCCCTGACGGGCTATCCTTTACCGAACTCAGGTCTATAGTGTTCGGCGTAAGCTAATCCGGAACGGATTCTATATCGGTAGCCCGAACGTTTTAACGTCGGGTATATGTGTGACGTCGAAGTAGAGCGGCGAAGCCCCGAAATATTTTATCAGATGAACGGATTCGATTTTTTTAATGCGATTGACAAAAAAAAATTTATGGGCGTAGCCGCTCCGGTACAATGATGCATGATTCCAACCCGACGTTTCACATCGGGCTACCTATATGTAATCCGTTCCGGATTCCGGATACGATCTTTACTTTACAATTTTAAACCGCGCGAAGTATAGTTCTTAGTTTTTAGTTCTTAGTTCTTAGTTCTTAGTTTTTAGTTCTTAGTTTTTAGTTTTTAGTTTTTAGTTTTTAGTTTTTAGCTCTTAAGTTCTTTCCAGTCCCCATACTTTTTAATCAGTTGAACGAGCTTATCTACGGCTTGTTCTGCGGGGATGTTTTTTTCGATTCGATGTTTATTTTTATAGAGGTCTACTTTTCCTACGGCAGAGCCAACGTATCCGTAATCGGCATCTGCCATTTCTCCCGGCCCGTTCACGATGCAGCCCATGACACCGATTTTGAGACCTTTCAGGTGGGCGGTAGATTGTTTGATGCGGGCGATGGTGGTTTGCAGGTCGAAAAGCGTCCGACCGCAACCGGGGCAAGAGATGTATTCGGTTTTACTGATGCGCAAACGGGTGGCCTGCAGGATGCCGAACATGCAGGAGTGAATGGCGTCGATGGGAATATTGCCGGTATTGGAAAGCATGATGCCGTTTCCGAAACCGTCCAGGAATAGCGTTCCGAAATCGACAGCGGCCTTCAGTTGCAGGTCTTCCACCGATGTTTCACGGTATTTCCGGCAGATGACGACGGGTGTTTGGCAGCCTGCACGAAGAAGCGTGTGAAAGAAAGCCCGTTGCTCGCCGATGCCGTTGGCGTGCGAAGTTTCCAACAGGACGGTCAACGAAGTATCGTGTTGCAGGAGGCGTATCACGCGATCGGAACATTCGAGATACGAGAGCCGGATAAATTTCAGGGGAGCCTCGCAGGTTTCAATCGCGTTTATTGTTGAGTGGTCGAAAAGAGGATAAGTGTTGGGATGTTGTTGTACACTTGTCTTCCATGCAGGGTAGTCTGCGATCAGGGGCAATGTATTGGGAAGTGATGTGTTGGAGAATAAACGGCTGCTTTCACTGCCGATATAGGCGTAATCGGCAGAAAAGTTGGAAGGCAATGCTCCGTTTCCGTTTTCGCAATCTGCTGTCAAGTCGGAAATAACGATTGGAACGGAATCTCCTCCAATATTTTTCAGGGAATAAGTTGGTCGTCTGTCCATGGAAGTGGGGTCGTATGCCGGAAACAAAGAGGCTTCAATGGGAGCGTGCCGGTTTTTTTCCCGGATATAGTCGACCAGTTTGCGGGCGACGGGGATTTCTGCTTCCGGATCTTCGCTGAGAGATACACGAATCGTATCTCCAATACCGTCGGCGAGCAAAGCGCCGATACCTACAGCCGATTTAATACGTCCATCTTCGCCATCACCGGCTTCTGTAACGCCCAGGTGCAGCGGAAACTTCATGTTTTCCTGTTCCATTTGCCGGACTAAAAGGTGCACGGTTTTAACCATCATCACGGTGTTGGACGATTTGATGGAGATGACAACATCCGGAAAGTTCTCAGCGACCAATATGCGGAGAAACTCCATGCAAGACTCGACCATCCCGGCAGGTGTATCGCCATAACGGCTCATGATTCGATCGGACAAAGAGCCGTGGTTTACACCGATTCTGAGGGCAGTGTGATGTTGACGGCAAATATCGAGTAAGGGAAGCAGACGGGTGCGTATCCTGGCGGTTTCGGCGGCATAGCTTTCGTCGGTATACTCAACAGTTTTGAATGTTTTGACCGAATCGACAAAATTTCCGGGGTTGATGCGCACTTTTTCGACGTATTGGGCGGCGGCTTCTGCAGCTTTGGGATTGAAATGGATGTCGGCAACCAAAGGTGTTTGCACGCCCCGATCTCTTAATCCGGCATGAATATGTTGCAGATTTTCGGCTTCACGAACACCTTGAGCGGTGAGGCGAACGTAATCCGCTCCGGCGTCAATGATGCGGAGACATTGGGCAATGCTGGCCTCCGTATCCATCGTAGATGTATTCGTCATGGATTGGATGCGAATGGGGTTTGTTCCGCCAAGCGGGACGCGGCCTATCTGAACAGGAGATGAAGACCTGCGTTTATAATTGAATGGATCTGAAATCATGAGATGTCTAAAGGTTGTTGTTTAACAGTAATTTTGTCTTTATCCGATTGATTCGCAAAATTAGATGAAAATCCTATAATCTCCAAACCTGTGCAAAGGAAAAAGTTTTTCCTGAAAAAAATCTCATCGAATGTTTTGTTTTTCAATTTTTTGCATTACTTTTGCGCCAAACTTTTTAAAAGTGAAAAGAGAAAAACGAAAAGTGAAAAGTTTTTATTTATGATAGTTGTGGAAATGAATAGTAGTGTTTTATATTTATTTAACGAAAATTATTTGGACATTCCGAATGATTTCGTAACACACACACACACACACACACACACACACACACACACACACACACACACACACACACACCTATATTCGGTGTGAACACTACTTACAAAGACCGATAAGAACATCGGAAAAAGAACGAGTCTCCCATAGATTTTATTTATTTTTAGCATTTCAATCAGGCATTTTCCGGATTGCTTCAGGTTACGCCTTTGCAATGACGATGTTCTCTGCCCGTCATTGCGAGCGAAGCGAAGCAATCCAGCTAAAACATACACTATGGATTGCTTCCTGCTTCGGCTCCTCGCAGTCGCAATGACGCCACGAGAAACTTTTATTTTCATTTATTTATTCACTAAATTTATTTACACAATGGCAGTAAAATTTGTGACAGTAGAAAAAGGCAACCCCGCCAATCCAGCGGCGCCTAAGAGATGGTAT
>JAISFI010000027.1 GCA_031263685.1 Dysgonamonadaceae bacterium
AAATCCATTTCGGACTTTTTCCAGTATATTATATCCGATTCTTTTTCTGCGGGATTGAGGATACATTTCAAGCCGCCGAATCCGCTGTATTGCCGCAGAACAGCCTGTTCTTCTTCCGTAGCCCTGCGCTTTTCCCTGTCAAGCGTGAAAGCAATGCGGATGGCTTCGATATTTGTTTGCAGATGTGTTTTCCTACTGTATGCCATGCTCCTCAAAATAAATGGCGACTGCGCCGGTTAATTCCGTGTAAAGCGACTCATATTCCGGCTCATAAACCAAATCGTCCGACAGCGTGTATTCGGAAAAAACATGCTCGCATTCGGGAAGCAGGCGGATTGCCCACAGTTTGGCGTCTTCTTCGGGAATTACATCCGAAAATTCATTCCAAATAATGTTGGTCAGCGTGTTGTGCATTGAAAAGTGCAAGTTCTGAAAAAGAACGGCATTTGCCTGTTCCGCGGCTTCAATATGACTGCTGCCGTTTTGAATGGCTTGAGAATATGTTTCCGCCGCCGTCTCAGCGCGGGCAGCGATAAAAGCGTTATCTCCAAGTAATTCAGGATGGCTTTCGCGGAGAAAGTCTGTCAGGGACAGCCGGAAATATGATATGTCCGGAATTGCGTTTTTACTGTTCATGTTTCTTTACCTTTATTTCAAACGGCAAAATTGGGAATTATTTTCGGGAAAACAGCTTGTAATCAGGGACGTGGCAGGGGTTAGCGTTGAGGTGGTAACGGTTGGCACAGAGAAAAAAGACTTGATAATTGAAATATGAAAAAGCAATCTTGCCTTTGCGAATTTTGAAAACAGTTTTATTTCAGGTTTTCAATCACATAAAGGTTGCTTGCTTACAGTTACACATAAAATACAAAATTTAACAGAAATATTTCCGATGGAAAAGTTCAGTCATATAAAAACCAACTGATATTAAGTATTTTATATTTCAATGAAAAAGTTCAGTCATATAAAATTATGCATAATACGGGACATAACTCGCAAATTTTCGAGAGGTACTTTCAGGTTCTGCCATTTTGATTAGACCTGCTTCCAGCGTATCATTTATAATACGCGAAGCAATTGAAAAATTCCGTTTATCTATTTCAAACCGTTCCCGGACTGATTGATTGGTCATTTCCCTGTTGTGTTCAAACAAAAGGCAACAATGCTGGTAACAGGCACGTATCTTATCCTGTTTATTCATTGCCGACAGTTTTTGCCTTCCATATATAAAAACTCTTGTAAAATTCTCACCCTTTGCAAATTTTGGAGGTGGAAGCAACGCTGTTTCCAGCGCTTCCACAGCCCGGTCAACACCACTGCCTCTGCGTTCGCAAATATGCAGTAAAAGAAGCGATTGTGCCAATTGTTCATTACGGGAACATGGCGGAAGATCAATAAAACGATTGATGTCATTTAACGGAGAGCCGGGATTTGTCATAACAATCCGGTCTGTAAAAATTTCTATCATTACTTCCATTCCCGTAATGGAAAAATCCTGATGTACAAGACTGTTTGCCAGAAATTCACGAATAGCTGCACGCGGACAGTCTGTTTTATTTTGCCTTATAGCGTCTTTAATAATTTCCTCCTGCGGCAGGTTTTTCATTATATAATCAACAATATCCTCAAATCCGGCAGCATACCCCTTTTTTTCAGAATATTCCTTTTCCAACACAAGATTACTGATACCGGTATAACGTAGAACTCTCACCGGTTTTGCTCTCAAACTGCTGAATGCTGTCAGGTCGGCAGCAAACAGTATTGCACCCAGATTTGTGATATTCCATGTTTCCCCATCCTGTACTGTAAAACCATATTCCGAAAGAGTCGAAAGAATCGTGTCGCTTGCCTTGGGAATATTTTTATCCAACAGTTCATATAAGCGTTTATAATCCAACATTTGTAAAATTTTCTCCGACGGAAGCTTTTTCCATGCGATTTGAGACTCATAAGATATACCGTTAGAAACGGAGATTATCAATTTAACGGCTTCTTTCGACATTTTTACCGTTTGACCTGCTGAACGCTGATAGCTTTCATAAACAGTTCGCCCTCTTAAATATACCGGTTTGTCTGCTTGTTCCGGAACATGAATAAGCAATAACGCAAAACCTTTAAAATCAATGACAGAATGCTGTATTTGTATTGATTGAGATAAATTATTTAAAGCAATATTCCCAAGTTTTCTAATAATTTCATCTGCCTGTTCCTTTGACAGGGAAAACATTGTTGCATCATCATTTATGCCGAATACAAAATATCCGCCATTTTCCTGATTGGCAAAAGCGCAAATATGTTGTGCAAGACGTTCCGTCTTTGACGACAAACCGCTTTTCCAATCTATTTTGTTCAATTCAACAGGAATAGGAATTAAACTGTCTTTCAAACAATTAACGGCTCTTTCTTTCCAATTCATTTTCTGTATATTTTTGACAAAGATACTTTTTTATCTGCAAGCAACCAAATATTTATATCAATTTGTTACTGTTTACTCCTTTCCTTTCGTTCCATAAAATCAAAAACCGTTTGAAAATCAGCATCGAATTTCAATGCCGCATCAAACGATTTCCCGTTCCTGCTTTTGAATCCTTTTATGATGCCGGTTTTGCCTTTGGTCAGCAAGTCCGTAA
>JAISFI010000108.1 GCA_031263685.1 Dysgonamonadaceae bacterium
GTAACCCGCGATAAAGAATATGACCTGACACAGGCTACTTCGGGCAGCCGGATCGTTTATTTTTCTGCCAATCCCAACGGAGAAGCAGAAACGATTAGAGTGATTCTCAAACCTAAAGCGCGGCAAAAAATATTAACTTTCGATAGAGATTTCAGTGATATTGTTATCAAAGGACGGCAATCTATGGGTAATTTGTTGACAAAAGCCGAAATACACAAAATCAGTCTGAAGCAGAAAGGAATCTCTACTTTGGGCGGACGAAAGGTTTGGTTTGACCGGGATGTACTCCGCTTGAATTATGACGGACGGGGCGAATTTCTCGGTGAATTTCTGGCGGATGACAAGATTCTGGTTGTCATGAAACAGGGCGATTTCTACATGACGAACTTCGATCTGAGCAACCATTATGGAGAAGATATCCTGATCATCGAAAAATACAAAACCGGTAAAATCTGGTCTGTGGCTTTATTTGACGCCGATCAGCAATATTTTCCATATCTCAAACGTTTTACTTTAGAGCTTACGGTCAAAAAACAAAACTTCCTGGGCGAACATCCGGACTCGAAACTTGTCTTGTTGACAGATCAGTTGTATCCGCGTGTCGAAGTTATATTTGGCGGAAACGATCATTTCAGAGAAGCGTTGACGATAGATGTGGAAGAGTTTATTGCCGTGAAAAGTTTCAAAGCCAAAGGAAAGCGCATTACAACGTATGCTGTAGAGATAATCAGGGAATTAGAGCCTTTGCGTTTTCCGGAGTTGGAAGCTGAACGGGAGATTCCTCAGATGCAAGAGATAGAGCCGGAAGAGGAAGACAAAAGTCAAACGGATATTTTGGACGAATTGACGGGACAAATGAACCTTTTTGATCAAGCGTTTGACAATTAAAAAATAAAAACAGGCAATTAAAGAATAATAATTATGGAGAGAAGCGCTAAGATATTTGTAGCAGGACACCGGGGATTGGTAGGGTCTGCCATATTAAAAAACCTACAGTCGAAAGGCTATCATCATTTGCTGGTGAAATCTTCTTCCGAATTGGATTTGTCCGACCAGCGGACTACCGCCTCTTTCTTTCAGCGAGAAAAACCGGAATATGTGTTTTTAGCGGCTGCCAAGGTGGGCGGAATTGTCGCCAACAATACGTACAGGGCGCAGTTCATCTATGAAAATCTGATGATTCAAAATAATGTGATACATGCTGCTTTCCTTTCCGGCGTCAAAAAACTGCTTTTCTTAGGAAGTACCTGTATCTATCCGAAGGAAACGCTTCAGCCTATGCCGGAAGATTGTTTGTTGACGTCTCCGCTGGAATATACTAACGAGCCTTATGCCATCGCAAAAATTGCCGGAATAAAGATGTGTGAAAGCTATAATTTGCAATATGGAACAAATTTTATAGCGGTTATGCCAACCAATCTGTATGGCCCTAATGATAATTTTGATTTGGAAAAATCGCATGTACTGCCGGCACTGTTGCGTAAGATTTATCTGGGAAAATGCTGGTTTTCGGGTGATTGGGAGGCTATTCGGCAAGATTTGGACAAGCGTCCTATAGCTGACATTAATAGTTTATCGTCTCAGCAGGAGATTGGTGCAATGCTGAATCGATTTGGAATATCGGAAAACAGGGTTGAAATTTGGGGGACAGGCGCTCCTTTACGCGAATTTCTCTGGAGTGAAGAGATGGCAGATGCTTCCGTGTACATCATGGAACAAGTAGATTTCAAGGATCTGATTCCTCCGGGAAAAGAAATTCGCAATACACATATTAATATAGGTACGGGAGAGGAACTGTCGATTAAGGCATTGGCAACGTTGATCGCTCAATCGGTCGGTTACACCGGCGAATTGTATTTCAATTCCGAAAAGCCGGACGGTACGATGCGGAAACTAACGGACGTAAATAAATTACATCATTTGGGCTGGCATCACCAAATCAATATTCAAGAAGGAGTAAAAAAATTATATCAGTGGTATTTAGAAAATTAAAAATAGAAAAATGGCTAAAGTTGCATTAATTACCGGGATTACAGGACAAGATGGAGCATATCTGTCGGAATACTTGATTAAAAAAGGATATATTGTTCATGGGATTAAACGAAGATCGTCTTTGTTCAATACCGAACGAATTGACCATCTATATCAGGATCCGCATGTGGAAGAAAGAAACCTGATCTTGCATTATGGAGACATGACCGATTCGATGAATTTGACTCGCATCATCGGAGAAGTACAACCGGACGAAATCTATAATTTGGCAGCTATGAGTCATGTGAAGGTTAGTTTTGACACGCCGGAATATACTGCTAATGCCGATGGATTGGGTACATTACGGATATTAGAAGCCGTTCGTTTACTGAATCTGGCAAAGAAAACCCGTATTTATCAGGCTTCTACGTCCGAGCTTTACGGCTTGGTACAGGAGGTTCCGCAAAAAGAAACGACACCATTTTATCCTCGAAGCCCTTATGCAGTAGCCAAATTGTATGCTTATTGGATTACAGTCAACTATCGGGAGGCGTATAATATGCATGCCAGCAACGGTATTCTTTTTAATCACGAATCACCGTTAAGAGGCGAAACTTTTGTCACGCGAAAAGTAACCCGCGCCGTAACCCGCATCGTACTGAATATGCAACAACAATTGTATATGGGAAATTTATCCAGTAAACGAGACTGGGGACATGCGAAAGATTATGTCAAAGCTATGTATCTGGTTCTTCAGCAAGAGCGCCCGGACGATTATGTCATTGCAACCGGAGTCACTACTACCATCCGTGATTTTATCCGGTATGCTTTTGAAGAAGTGGGAGTTGAAATCGCATTTCAAGGAGAAGGCATACAGGAAAAAGGAATTGTTGTCGGTATTCAAGAGTCGCTCTTCAAAGAAAAAGTAGGAGAGGTTTATTTGGAAAAATTCAAGAAAAATATTCGGAAACCTGTAGTAGGGGTCGACTCGGCCTATTTCCGTCCAACGGAAGTTGAACTGTTGATTGGAGATGCCACTAAGTCCCGCCAGAAATTGGGTTGGAATCCAGCGTATTCTCTTGCCGGATTGATTAAGGATATGATGTCTTCCGACTTAAAATTGATGAAAAAAGAGGCGTTCTTGAAAGAATCCGGATACGAAATATTAAATTATTTTGAATAGTGCTATTATGTTATGTCTCTTTGTGGAATTAGTGATTTTATAACCATTTTAATTTATTCGATTTATGGAAAAGAAAATTATGAAAAAGAAAGTATCTTTGTTTGTGTTTTCATTGTGCATCGTAGCATTTATGCATGCGCAAGAAAGTGGAAAACCTGGCTACAAAACGCCTTTTGAAGCCGGAGGTGCAGGTGATAACTGGTTTATACAATTAGGAGCCGGAGCACAGACCATTCTTGGAGATAAAAATTGGGACGGAGTTAGCCTCCCAAAAATGTTAAGTTTGGCGCCGACAGTATCGTTCGGGAAATGGCTGAATCCGTTTTTAGGGATTCGTTTAAGAGGAGATTACGGGCCAATTCACCCGATGTTGAATAGAGGAGAAATCATGGTTCATGATAAATATCTTGGACTTGGAGCAAACATTTTATGGAATATACCGGCTTATTTCCGTCCGTATAATCCGGAAAGATTCTTCGGATTTATTCCTTATGTGGGAGTCGGAGGCGCTTACCGTTTCAAAAACGATCCATACGGAAAGGATGCTACACTCACGTATAATGGTGGTATCCTGATGACTTTCCGCCTGAGTAACCATATTGATTTGCACTTGGATTTCGGAGGTATTCTGACAGAAGATGCGTTTAATCATTTAGATGGTTATAATGTAGACTTCATTCCTTCTGCTACCGGAGGTATTACTTTCAAATTAGGCAAACAGGGATTCAAACCTGCAATAGCAGAACCCGATTATGCGCTGATTGAAGATCTGAACAACCGACTCAATGCGCTGCGCGCTGAAAATGACCGTTTGTCAAAATTGAAGCCTGTTCCCCGTCCGGAGCCTGAAGTTGTTCCCGTACCGAAATCTCAGCCTGCTGACCCAACAGTTATCACTACTCCTCTTCCTATTACATTCCGTATCGGATGTGTTGTGATTGACGATAATCAGCAGTTGAACATTTTCAATGCTGCCGAATTGATAAAGAATACAAACAGAAAGTTGAACATTGTGGGCTATGCCGACAAGGATACAGGCTCTGCGCAATATAATCTGAAAATTTCGGAAAAACGCGCTAAAGCGGTCGCCAATGAATTGACTCGTTTATACAATATTCCTGCCGAAAAGCTTATCGTAGATTGGAAAGGATCTGAGAGTCAACCTTATGGGGAAAATACCTGGAATCGTGTCGTTGTCATAACTCTTCAATAGTAAACTTTGCGACAGGTTCCTAACAAAGTTTTACCGGTAGTGTTGTCTACCGGTACCTTTGTTTTATCATGAAATTTTATGGATGTAGCCTAAATCAACTTGTAAACATTGTGTGGAAGAAAAGAGATTTTTTAATTAATTGCTCGATAATCATTATCGATTTATTGATAGTGAATACGGTTTTTTTTACTATTTATCATCGAATGGGAGATTCATTGGGTATAGTAGCATCTCATAAAAACAGAGAGATATTCCTACTCCTCAATGCGTGCTATTTTCTATCCTGCTATTTTGCGCCAGCCAAAATACAGAGAGTGGGAAGTCTGATTAAACAGACAGTTTCGCTTGTTGTATTGCATTTGCTTTTGTTCGTTTCTTATTTATTACTTTTATCTTTTTACGTTAGTGATGTCCGATTCATCTTCTTTTTTTATGCTTCCCTGTTCATTTGCCTCACTTTGTGGAGATTCGTCATTCGCTATTTTTTGAAGTTGCACAATAAATCCGATCGGACTGTTCGGCGTGTGATTATCGTTGGTGGAGGAAAAAACGGGACAGAACTCCATAAAGAAATGGTTTCTCAGGTTTATCGCAGGTATAAGGTGGTAGGTATTTTTGATGATAACGAATCTGTAAAACGAAAATTTTCCGAATATAAAGGAAGTATTGCAGATGTGGAAGCTTTTTGTAAAGAACATCAAGTCAACGAAATCTATTGTACACTGCCAAGTTCGGCAGATGAAAAAATTATCCGACTGGTAAATTTTTCGGAAAAAAACATGATCCGTTTATACATTGTTCCCGAATTTTACCGGTATATCAAAAGAAATTTGATGCTGAGAAATATCGACCAGGTGCCTATTGTGGCAATTAGAGACGAGCCATTGCAATACTGGCATAACAGGATACTGAAAAGATTGTTTGACATCCTGTTTTCTTCTCTGATTTTGCTGACTGTTTATCCGATCATATACTTGGTATTGGCAATCTTGATAAAAGCATCATCTCCCGGACGTATTATTTTCAAACAACAACGAACGGGTTTGTATGGAAAGGATTTTCTCTGCTATAAATTTCGTTCCATGAAAAAAAGTAAAGATGCAGATAAAAAACAGGCTGTTAAAGGAGATAACAGGGTGACTAAAATCGGGAAGTTTATCCGAAAAACCAATTTAGACGAATTTCCTCAATTTTTCAATGTTCTGAAAGGTGATATGAGCGTGGTAGGTCCTCGTCCTCACATGCTGAAACATACCAGTGAATATTCAAAACTCATCGACAAATATATGCTCCGACATCTGGTAAGACCCGGTATTACAGGTTGGGCGCAAATCTCCGGATTTCGGGGTGAAACGCAAGACGTTAATCAGATGAAAGAACGCATCAAGCGAGATGTTTGGTACATTGAAAACTGGTCGCTTTCTTTAGATATTAAGATTATCTTTCAAACCGCCACTAAAATTTTCATAACGGATAAAAACGCCTATTGAACATGACATGAAGGCAGGATTTCGAATCATTTCTTCAAAAGAAGAAAGCGCGTGGAATGCCCTCGTCGCTGAAGCTTCTGTTCATGATATGTATCATACTTGCCTGTATCACTGTTTGCAGGAAGAAGGAGAATCCCGCTTGCTGGTTTTCGAGAATAATGAAGGGAAATTTATGGCCTTGCCGTTGATTTTCAGGAACATCCCCAGAACAGAATGGAAAGATGTGACTTCCGTTTACGGATATGCCGGATGGATACGATCGGACGTGAATGCTTCTTTCCCGGACGCCATGAAACAGTTGGAAGATTACTTGCAACAGGAAAAGGTTGTCAGCGCTTTTTCCCGCCTGCACCCACTGATACCCGGATCGGACGACTTTGGGAGAGGAAAGGTACTGACTTTGAATACCACTACGGGGATAGACTTGTCGCTTGCGCCCGAAAAACAATTTGCGGCCTACAGTGAATCCGTCAGAAGAAGCATTCGAAAAAGCACCCAAGCCGGAATGACTGTCGAATGGGTTCGGGAAGATGCCGGATTACAGCATTTTATTTCTATATACGAAAAGGCGATGAAACGCCATCAGGCCTCCTCAAACTATTTTTTTTCACAGCGTTATTACGAAAAGTTGTGGAAAAACGAAAGTTTTCAAACTTTTATTCTGGCTGCCAAACTCCATGGAGAATGGGCAGGAGCGGCTTTGTTTACGATATGTAACGGCATTATGCAATATCATTTGGGAGGTGTAACGGCATCCTGTATCGCTTATTCTCCGTTGAAATTAATATTGGATGAAGCCCGCAAGATAGCAAATGATAAAAGATGTAACTTTTTTCATTTGGGTGGGGGACTTGGCGGACGGGACGATAATCTGTTTGTCTTCAAATCAAGAATGACTACCCTGCGTTACCCATTCAAAGTGTGGCAATGGATTATCAAAGAAGAAGAGTATGAATGGTTGTCAAGAAATAAAAAAGATTCTGATTTTTTCCCACGATACAGAATATCTGGCGAATAATTACTACCTTTGGCACCACGATATATGGGACGAATATTAGCGATAGACTATGGCAGGAAACGCACGGGTTTGGCTGTCACGGATCCACTCCAATTGATTGCGGGAGGATTGACAACATTGCCGGGCGAAGAAGTAATTCGGTTTTTGAAAACGTATATATCGAAAGAAGAGGTCGATTTGTTTTTATTGGGAGAGCCTAAACAATTGAATAATCGACCATCTGAAAATATGCAATGGGTTGCGAAATTTAAGGTACAGTTGCAGAAAGAAATACCATACGTTCCATTATCGATGGTAGATGAAAGATTTACTTCTGTATTGGCTCATCGAACAGTGATCGCCGCCGGAATAAAGAAACAACAGCGCAGAAATAACAAAGAAATAATTGACGAACTGAGTGCAACTATTATGTTGCAATCTTATTTAGAATTTAAAAAACAATGATATTGCCGATTTATGTGTATGGTCATCCGCTATTGCGAAAAATAGCACAGGATATAACGCCGGATTATCCGGATTTGAAAGGCTTGGTTGCCAATATGTTTGAAACAATGCACAATGCCGATGGCGTAGGTCTCGCCGCACCTCAAATAGGATTGGATATTCGTGTGCTGGTCATAGATTTAACGTCTTATGCCGACACAGATCACAGTTTCAAAGATTTCAAAAAAACTATGATCAACGCCCGGATACTGGAAGCAGACGGAGAGGAAAAAGCGTCGGATGAAGGTTGTCTGTCAATACCCGGTATTAACGAAAGCGTGTATAGAAAAAATCATGTAAAGATCAAGTATGTAGATGTGGATTTCGTAGAATATGAAGAGGATTATTATGGACATCTTGCCCGGGTAATACAGCACGAATATGACCACCTGGAAGGAAAAATGTTTGTAGATTATCTTTCCGGCTTTCGCAAGCAGTTGATTAAGTCGAAGTTAAATAATCTTATCAATGGAAAGGTTCGCTGTTCGTATCGCGTAAAGACTGTAAAAAAATAATTTTTATAACATGAAAATGCCCTGTTTTGTGCATATATAGGTTGTTAAAAAAGCGTAAGATATGACTTTCAATGTGCTTTATTGGATTTATAAGATTCTGAAATATTGGCATTTATTTGTCGCAGCAATCGTTGTGGCGGCAGGTATGGCTTATTTGAAGAATCAGTATTGGATGCCTGTTTACCGGACGGTTTCTACAGTAAAGATAGAACAGCCTCACAGACAGATTCATAATCCGCTGATTTCGTATCAGTCGTACAATTTATTGAATAAAGCAATCGACCGCTTGGGAGTAGGCGCTGAAATATATGAGAAAACAACATTTAAACAAATCAGTCGCTACAAAAATGCGGCTATAGAAATTTTTGAGAATTATACGGATGCGGCAAGCTATGTTATGGAGTTTAATATTCGAGGATTGACGGATTCTACTTATGCAATATCCTGTCCGGGAAGCAATCGCAGGCAAGCTTTGCAGCTCACCGGAACGTATGGAGAACTGCTTATACATCCGCTGTTTGTCTTGACCGTTCAACAAACGGATCTATTCAAGAATCATCCGCATTACAATTATTATTTCCGATTTTTGAAGAAAGAAGCTTTATTACAGGCTTATCGGGAAAATTTACAGTTCAAAGGCTGGGAAGAGGGCGACTCCGTGATAGAAATATCGCTTACCGGCAAAATTGCGGAACGGGATATCGACTTCCTGCATGCACTGAATGATCAATTTCTCAACGACAGGCTGAACCGGGAAAATATTGTCGCAGAAAGATTAATCAACTTTATCGACAATCTGTTGAAAACGACCAAAGATTCGCTGGACATTTCCGACTCTGTGTTAACGGCACATCAGGAGAAAAACGACTTTCCCGAAGAAACGCAAACTTTCCGGATGAATGGCGAATGGAGCGAACAAGATATGGAAAACGCTGCCCTAAAATACCACCGGGATTACTTCAACTTTCTATTAAACAGTCTGAATAAAAATGCTACCGGAGAGACGTTGCTAACGCCTTCTCTGGTGGGAATCGAACATACACAACTATCCATATTGGTGTCGGAATATAACGATTTGATATTCCAGCAAAATGAATATGATGAGCGGGATCCTTTGTGGGTAAAAAACAGAAAACAACTCAACGACGTCAAGATGCGTTTGCTCAAGATATTGAAAACGATCCCTCATTCGCCGACTGAAGCAGGAAATACTGTCAATTTGAAAGCCAGCTATACCTACTTACAACAGAAGAAGGAAGAAATTCAGGAGAAAATGCTTTCTCATGCGCCGGATAACGTGTTGCCGGGCGATACGAGAGTCGTTACCGTTATCAACACCCACAAACTGTTTGAGACATACATCATGTACATGCTCATTGGCCTG
>JAISFI010000120.1 GCA_031263685.1 Dysgonamonadaceae bacterium
TCCGTGCAGATACCGGGAGGCAACCCGCTGGTAGATACCTCCAAAATCCAGTGTTCCTGCGGCGGGATGATTTCGTTTCAGAACTCCGGACAGATGAAGCCCAACAAGGTGGAGACCAAGCAAAACAGGATAGAAATTCCGACCGATGCGAACATATAATATTTTATTGGTCGATATATCTCTAACAACATATTAATTAATGAAGAATGGGTGTTGATTAATGATTGGTTTATCAATATTGATTTTAATCAAATTACACATGGATAAAAAAATGATATTGTTATATTTAGGTTTATCCGCATATATCAATTTGTATGCGCAATATGATTCGTCTGCACATGCGGCAAATTTTAAGAAAATCAACATTGTTGATGAAGAATTCGGGCTGCGTATTCTTGACGACAGCGTAATAGCAGACAATTATTATGCTTACCTGACCGTTGACGCCGATAACAAAATCGTAAAGTATTTTTCTTATGATGGCGACCCTGATTATTGTAAATGTATCATCAGCCATTATGATGAAAAAGGACAATTAACGTCTTTGATTTACCGACTGGAGGACTTTGATAAAGGATTATACGGGACGATATCGGTGAAGGAACCGGACAAAATACAGTGCAGTATGATTGTACGAAAAGAAGATCCTCCGTCTTTGGACACGATTGTCGCTGCCTGCCATCATTTCCCCGACTCTGCAGGACAACTCCCGATAAAATGTTTCGTTCATACGGACAGCATTTTAAAACATCTGACGCCACACAACATACCGTTATCCGCAGGAATCCCTGTCACAATTGTTTCCCCCGACAAAGGCGATAAAACATATACGAATGCCAATCGTACGGTAGTTTATGAACAGCCCTCAACAGATTCAAACGTCATCATGGAATTGCTCGCCGGCTATCCCGTGATGATCACAGGCATTGCCGGAAAAGAAAAAATATGGAATGAAGAACATAACTGGTATGAAGTGCTTTTTGACTATGGCAAAAATAATGGTTATATTTTCGGCGCCTTTCTGGAGCCTGTAGAACGGGAAATAAAGGAATGAAATGAGTCACCTGCGAAGCAAAAAACTGACGCTGGAAGTCGGGTTCTGGGATTTCCCCTACCCATCATCCCGTGAAAATAAATGATCCCATGAAAGCAGTTAAAATCACCGCCATTTTTGCAATGTTCAACATTGCCTCCCATGCGCAGGATTGCAGCAAGGAAAATATCCGTTCGGTTAATACTATGAACTTGTACCGCGTTTATATCGTTGACGGAAAATTTAGTGCTACTCCGAAATATTTTGAAGGAGCGAAATGTTGGTATTTGGATGGGGATGCAAAGTTAAGAAAATACTTCGATTGGTCTTCCTATCCCGAAAGTTTATCCAAGTATCTCGTATATTATGATGAATCCGGACAAATGGCATATTTCCTGTTTAAAGATTCCAACCCGGAAGGTTATTCATATTGGGGCAGAGCACACACAGGTTGCGGACCGTACTACAATCACCTTGAATTTGACTACACCGTGCAGTTTGAATGGGAGACGGATTTCTGGATAAGCCGGACACACGGAAAATCATCCGCTTTTCCTCAAACAATAGGAAATCATACATGGCTGTCCATGTATTGCCATGTGGACTCCTTTATCCACAGAGCGCCCACGTTGCCCCAAGAATGTATAAAAGTCCGTTTTGCGCCTCCCCGCAAGGGAAACAAAACTTTCACCAACGACCACAATATCGTGCTTAGGGAAAAACCATCCATCGCGTCGGCAAAACTTCAAACGCTGGAAATCGGAAGAGACGTAACCGTTCTTGAGATCGCGCAGGAGGAAACCATCGGCGACATGGGCGCTCATCACTGGTTTAAAGTACAGCTATACAATGTGCCGACAACTGGCTACATTTACGGCGCCTTTCTGGAGCCTGTGGAACAGGAAATAAAGGAATAAAGCGATGAAAAAACATCCTGCCAGCGCCGCCACTGTGGGCAACCATATGCAAAAAGACATGGCAAACAGTGGCGATGATGAAATTTTTATTGTGAAAATCAAGATAATATTATTGCTGTTATTATATGGTCAAGTTGTTGAAGGGCAAATTGCGGGTTATGCGGATCATGTGGATATTGCGGATCAACTGGCCGAGTGCCGTCAAAAAATCAACGGCATCAATCATCAGGTATTGAAAAAAGCAATGTTCATTACAAATCAATCATACGAAAATTTCGGTACAATACAACCTGCAACAGAGAACCCGCAAGACAATAGTTTGTTCTATTATGACGCAGAAGGAAGAATCCGGAAAGAGTTATTTGAGGATGAGTTTGAACAAATGAGTATTACATACTTTGATGAAACCGGAAATCTTATATTTTCATTTTATTACAACCCCTATGAAGGAGAATTAATTTCTTCTGTTATTTATGCTTCCCGACAAACTCTTGTTTCAATAGACATGACGGTTATCTATCCGGAAAAGAATATTCAAAAAATGGAATACAAACAATACGGCGGCAATATTCCGGCCTCAATCAATGGTTTTGCAACCGGAGCCGTTTCATATGTGGACAGTATAGTCAAAGGATTGCACATGCCGGAGAATTGCCCAAAGGTTGTATTTGATATCAGGGAAAACGATGAGGTTCGTATGCTGATGCCGGATGTCCCTGTCCATCTATCTCCAGCTTTTAGCAGTGAAGTCACAGATACCCTGCAAGCGTTGCAGGCAACCATTATCCGGAAAGACATGGAAGACGGAAGCGATGATGATGAATTTTATCACTGGTACAAAGTACGGTATCATTCATGGAAAGGCGAATCCGAGGGATACATCTTTGGGGCGTATATTGAGCCGGCGGAACACAAAATAGAAGAATGAAGCGATGAGAGTGTTTGTACAGGATATTCAACCTTCGGCGATTGGAAAAAGCGAATTTCCCTATACCGACGACCTGATGTCCGAATCGTCACACGACATAAGCTCCTCATCCGCCGTCCAAAGCCTGTTCAAACTGTATCTGGAAAGGATGGAAACGTTGACGGGCAGCGGCGATACCCTGTTCATCGGAACATTTGACGAGTTCAGGAAAAACCAGCCGGAATTGACAAAAATGCTGCTGGAAGGCGACAGTATCTGTTTTGATATTTGTAAAGGCAGTGGAGGTCTCAAGAATTATGCAACGACGGTTTACCTGCCGATAAAATATTGATAAATGAAGATCATCTTAAAATGCATGTTGGCGTTCTGCTGCATGTTCGCCTGTTCCGTTGAAAAATCCGTGCAAATCCGATGGTTTTGTATTTAAATCTTTCAATTAGA